>CAMDPA010000364.1 GCA_945903565.1 Devosia equisanguinis
AAAGGCATCGGCCGGATCGCCGCGCGGGTGTTCGAGCAGCTCGTCACGCACCCGCCGCGGACGATGCGGATGCTGGTCGACGAGACGAGGCGTTGTAGATGGTACGGGTCAGTTCAGAGGACGACCTGAGCCAAGGGGATAGGTATGGCTTCGTTGCCTATCCGGATCCGGAAATCGCTGTTGTTATCGACGCACACCCGGATGCGCGCAAGGCGTTCGTGTCGGACTTCCATTTGACATGTGAGGAGGTTGCCCGGCTGCTGCGGCAGAATGGTTTTGCCGATATCGCGGCGGTGGGCTTCGTCTCCGGTGATGTCACGCTCAGCAAGAAGAGCGGGCGGCTGTTCGCGTGTGCGCGGGATGCGTTGGCGGTCGATAGGGCCGATTGGTTCCATATCGGTGATGACGAGGTTGCGGATGTGATGGTTCCGCGCCGGCTCGGCATCGGGTCGCAGCACTACATGCCGGAAGGCGAGGATAGGTGCCGGCGGCAGAAGGAGGCCTTGTTCGGCCGGCCGCACGTGGTCATTGCCGATGCTTGCCGTTCGATCGCCGAGGAAGCGGAGGGGGAGGGGCGCGAGAAAAGTGCGACGATGCAGCCGTTGGGTGAGGCGGCGGCACTATTCGGCGGCTTCGCGCTGTGGGTCTTGGAGGAGGCGTTGATCGCCACGTCAGAGCGGGTGATTTTTCATGGGCTTGAGGGCGAATTTCTTGTTCGCGTCTATCAGGAAGTGGCCCGCGTTTTTGCCGATGCTTTGCCAGTCGTACCCGCCATGTTGTCGGTGGGGGACGTCGCGCCAGTTTTGGCTGCGAACGCGCATGTGACGATCGTGGATTTGTTCGGTAACAGCAGCTTTGCCGAACGTCTGGTCGGGCTTCATCCTGAACTGGCGATCAGACGCCTTTCGTTGTGTTCGCAGCGATCGCGGCTGCGGGCAGGGGAGGCGGAATACATTGCCGGAGCGACTGAAATCCGGCGCTATGTCGAGCAGGTAGCGAGCAATGTAGCGATCCAGGATGACGTGCTAAGAGCGGTGGCCAAGCTCGCGCTGGAATTTCGTGCGCACGCGATTTGCAGTGGGGATGTCAGGCCGTTCGCGGAAGCGGTTTGCCGGCCGCAGTGGCGACATTCGATTACGCGGCGTCTGCGAACGCGGAGCATTGCGGGGTACTGGGTTCCCGCGGCGGTCCGCCTTCTTCGAAAAGTCAGCAAAGTTCGGCGTAGGCTGAACGCAAAGCGCTGAGGGGCATGTCGGGCTTCGCGGGAAGGGTGCTCAGCGCCGACCTACGAGCGCGTAGCCATTTGCAATTTCGCGGCGATCAACCGCTCGCTGCCAATTCCTTGAGGTAGATGCCATACTCGCTGTTTTTCATCGTGGCGGCAATGCCTGCCACGTCGGCGGGCGTGATCCAGCCTGCCTCGAAGGCGATCTCCTCGAGGCAGGCGATGTGAACGCCTTGGCGCGCCTGCAGGGCGTGGATGAACGAGCTGGCGTCGAGTAACGACTGGTGCGTGCCGGTATCGAACCAGCAGAAGCCGCGTCCGAGCTGCTCGACGCGCAGCCGGCCGTTGGCCAGATAAGCTGCGTTGACGGAGGTGATCTCGAGTTCGCCGCGCGCGGACGGCTTCACGCTGGCGGCGATGTCCAGCACGTCGTTGTCGTAGAAATACAAGCCGGTTACGGCGTATTTGGACTTCGGTTTGGCAGGTTTCTCTTCGATCGAGACTGCAAGGCCGTTGGCGTCGATCTCGACGACGCCGTAACGCTCTGAGTCGCGGACGCCGTATGCGAAAACGGTGGCGCCGGAGGTTTGCGATGCGGCGCGGCGCAACTGCTGTGTGAGGCCGTGGCCGTAGAAGATGTTGTCGCCCAGCACCAACGCGCAGGGGGAATTTCCGACGAAGCTGCGGCCGATGATGAAGGCCTGGGCGAGCCCGTCCGGCGTAGGCTGTGCCGCATAGGTCAGATCGATGCCCCACTGACTGCCGTCGCCGAGCACGGCCTGGAACAACGCCTGCTCGTGCGGGGTCGTGATCACGAGGACATCGCGGATGCCGGCCAGCATCAGCGCGCTGAGCGGATAGTAGATCATCGGCTTGTCGTAGACCGGCAGCAGTTGCTTGCTGAGTGCGCGCGTCGCTGGATAAAGACGCGTGCCGGTGCCACCCGCGAGGATAATGCCCTTCATGTGATCACCTTGATATGCGGCTGGGGTATGTGGCTAGATTGGTGTTGGCCTGCTTGGCATCTCGCACAAGATTGCTCAAGTATGGGTTGCTCAGTTGGGTGGTGGGGGGCCGAGGCGGCCTTGAATGCCGTGGCGCCAGCCCAGCAACATGAGTTGCAGCGTTGTTGCCGGGGATTGTGCGATCAATGGGGCAAACGCAGTGTGCAGAACAAGTCTCGCCGCCGTGCGCAGCTTTTGTCGCAGCGGGACGTGCGCAAGGCGTAGGAGGGCAATCTGGTTGCGGATGAACGTATAGGCGCGTGCCGGTGGTTGCCGGGTCAGCGCCAAGGGGATGAACGGCAGCCGAACCACGCCCGATCCGAGACGATGGGTCATCGGCGTCGCCGGGCTCATCCAGCACGAATAGCCGAGGGCGTTGGCGCGCGCACACCATTCGACGTCGATGAAATCGATGAAGAAGTCGCTGCGGAAGGGGCCGATCTGTGCGAACGCGGTGACGTCGATCATGGACCCGGACGAGATTATGAAGTCCAGGGGCAGGCAATCAGAGGGTAGGGGATTGCCGCCCGGATTTCGCAGGGGCGGTCTTGCGAAGGCGACGCCGTTGCTGTCGACCACGCTAGGGCCGAGGACGGCGGGATTGCAGCCCTGCTCCGCCAGTCGTTGCATCTTTGCGAGGAGCTTGCCGAGCATGCCCGGCGAAGGCAGTGAGTCCTGGTCGAACAAGGCGATGTGGTTGAAACCGTTCGTGTGGGCCCACTTCAAGAATTGGTTGTAGGCGGCGCCGAGGCCCGCGTTGGTGCCGTCTCCGAGACGAACCACGGGGCAGGTTGCGCCTGTGGCGAGGAATTGTTCGACTGCCGATGGCAGGTTGCTGTTCTGGAACAACAGGATCGTCGATGCCTCGGCCATTGCGGCCTGCAACAAAACGATCAAAGCGGCGGGCTCGGGATTGAAGATGACGATTCCCGCCGCGCAAGGCTCTTGGCCGGCCGGGAGATCGGTACCCGTCATTGCATTTCCCGTCATCGACTCGGTTCGGCCCACCTGCGGCGTGTCAGCGTGCCTTGCTGCTCTACTCGCACAACCGCGAGTCGAGCGGAAGAATGCGCGCTTGTCCAAGGTGAAAAGTGCGTCATAGGCGCTTGACCGGTGTGTGGCGCGGCGGCAACGCATGCCGTACAACTCGTACATTGCGGCTTTTGGCGGTGCTTGGCATGGCCCTCTCCGGTGCATGAAGCTGCTAAGGAGATGCTTTGGTCCTGTAACCAAGGTTGTGTCGCGTGGTTCGCAAAGTTGCCAGCGTTCTGACTTGCCTGCTCGCGGCGGCTTCGCTATCGGCGATGCCGGTTGGCCGTGCCGAGGCCGCCGATCTCAAGATCTCGTTCGCCGAGCTGACGCGGTTGCTGCAGTCGATCGCCTCCAGCGCGCGGATTTATCTCAACAATGTGCCGGGCGGCATGTTCGCGAACCAGTCGTTCGTGCAGGTTTCCAACACGCAGCAGTATCCGATCGCGATTCCGGTCAAGACGTTCAGCGTGCTGGGCTCGAGCTACGGCTATTTCGTCAGCGACGTGGCTTCGACGGCGGTCAAACTGATCCCCGTCAATGGCGCGCTGAGGCTGGTGGTCAACTTCGAGTCGGACGGGCCCGAGGCGATGGCCCAGTGCATCTCTGGCGGATGCGCGCTGGCCGATATCCTGCCTGATGTTCAATGGGATAACGCGGTCGCCAACATCGATTTCGTGCCGATCCGTCTGAACGGTTCGATCTCGCTCGAGGTCAAGGCCGTGACGATCGGCGGCACGCCGCGAGCGGTCTGCAAGGGCAATGCGGATTTCCTGGAACGGCAGGCATGCAGCCTGGGGCTGCCGTTTGCAAATCGCTCGATCAATCAGCTCAAGGCTGAGCTGCCAAAGCTGTTGCGCACTGCCGTCAATCAGCCGGGCATCCAGCAGCAGCTTGCCGAGGGCTTGAAGCGCTATCTGACACTTGGCCCGGCGGGGGAAGTCGCGATCAGTAATCTTTCGATCGATCCGACCACGATGACCGTGCAGTTCCGCTTCAGTGGCGCGAGCGGCGGGAACTGACATCGAAATCTTTCGGCAATTCGCCGGAGGCCGCGATGGCCCCAGGGGGGATTTCAATGCGCGCAATGGTCGTGCCCGCTTGGTCGACGAGAATGATGCGAATAACTACCTAATCACGCTGGCGTCGATCGACGAATCAGATTGATACAGCATCAGTCATCCTCGCCAAACATGACGTCGAGATTGAAACTGGAGACCTGCATGAGGATCGCACTTGTGCGCCTGCTGGCGGCCCTGACCGCCGTGTTCTGCCTGACGGCGACAGCCTTTGCCCAACAGCAAAGCGCGCCGAAGGAATTGCGCGTCGTCACGCGCGTGCTGCCGCCGATGGTAGTCGACCGTGGCGGCTCGCTGACCGGCTTTAGCATCGACCTGTGGAATGAAATCGCCGACCGCTTGAAGCTGAAGATCAAGTACCATGTGGCCCCGGACGTTGGTGCGCTGCTCGCCGACGTGCGCGGCGGCAAGGCGGATCTCGGCGTCGCCGCGATCTCGATCACGTCGGCACGCGAGGCGGAGTTCGATTTTTCCCAGCCGATCATGAATGCGGGCCTGCAGATTCTGGTGCGCGGCCAGGGCAAGGACGCCGGCGACAGCAATCCGCTGAAGGACGTGCTGAGCCTGCTGTTTTCGTGGCTTTCGCTGGCGTGGCTCGGCATCGCTTTGCTGCTAATCCTGGTTCCGGCGCACATCGTCTGGTATTTCGAGCGCGAACACGACAATGGCATCATCCCGACGAAGAGCTACTATCCCGGAATTCTGTACGCGCTGTACTGGGCGGCCGGGACGCTGGCGACGCAGTCGGAATCGGCGCCCAAGCACTGGGCTGGCCGTTTGGTCGCGGTGCTGTGGATGTTCACGGGCGTCGTGTTCGTCGCGCTCTACACCGCGCAGCTAGCCGCGACGCTGACCGTTCAGCAGATCGGCGGCGGCATCAACGGGCCGGAGGATCTCGCGGGCAAGCGGGTCGCCGCCACGCGCGGCAGCACTGCCGCCACCGTCGTACGCGAGTTTAAGGGGCAGGTGGTCGAGGTCTCGCAGATCAACGAGGCGTACCAGGCGCTGAACAACAAGACGGTCGATGCGGTTGTGTTCGACAGTCCGGTGCTGCTCTACTATGCGGCGAACGAGGGTAAGGGCCGCGTCGCCACCGTCGGTTCGACGTTCCGCAAGGAGGACTACGGCATCCTATTTCCGCGCGGCAATCCGCTGCGCAACGACGTCAACGTCGCGCTGCTGAAAGTGCGCGAGGACGGCACGTATCAGAGGCTCTACGACAAGTGGTTCGGGGCTGCGAAGTAGTAGGAGTGGTCAGACCCCGACGTCGTGGTTCGGGGCTACGAAGTAGTGCGGCCATAGGCTGGGGCGCGTGTTGTCAGCCCTGGTCGAACGGGTTAAGAGCCGCTGATAGAGACGGCTCCACAATTTCGGACGGTGCGATGAGTGGAATCTCTGCCTGACAGCGCGCACGGTTGTGCGTGCGAATCAGGAGCCAGAATGACGAAGCGAACACGCCGGAACCACTCACCGGACTTCAAGGCCAAAGTGGCCCTTG
>CAMDPA010000365.1 GCA_945903565.1 Devosia equisanguinis
CCCGCACTCGAGCCTCGACGGCATGACGCCCGATCGGGCATACTTCGGACCACACTGCATCCTGCCGATCCGCTCGGCAGTCTAACCCCGGCAGAGCCTCCACTTATCGCAGCGGAAAATCTGTCCGAACAAGCGGGGCCACCTCAGTCATAGGCCTTGCGGTTGAGATAGTAGGCGCCGGGCAGGATCGGCTCGCGCCAGATGCCGATGCAGCCAATCGGCACCAAGGGTACTGATAGAGCGCCTTCGATGGCGTCGGCGGCCTTGACCTCTTCCACGCATTGCGTGCCGGGCTTGAAAACGTTGCTCTTGATGACACCGACATGGCCCGCGGGGATCATCGTCGCGAGCGTATCCTTGCCGACGCGGACGTTGAACAGATAGCGATTGAGGCGGTATTCGCCCGGTTTTAGAACGGTTTCCTGCGGGCCGCGGTGCCCGCCCCGGCGCAGGAACATCTCCGCCTGCAGCATTTCCGCGACGTCCTTGTCGGGGATCTGAGGGGCGATGAACATGCCTTCCGGCATCGGCACGCCGTCGACGGCGACGATCTCCCCGTAGGAGCCCTCCGGAACCTTCACGATGGGGAACTCTTCGACCTTGAAGAGCACCTGGACCAACGGAATGAAGTGGAAGCCCGGCCCCAGGATCTCGGCTTGGGGGCCTTTCTGGCCATCCAAGGCGATGATGCGCCCGGGGGGCAGTTCCTTATAGCCGTAAATGCGGCGGAGATGGCCGATCTTGTCACCGTCGATTTGGACGAAAGACGTCGAGGCGAGCAGTGCCAGGCCCACGGCCACGAGCAGGGCGCCGCCGGCGGAGGTACCCATGATGGTGTTGAGAACGTTGACGGCGTTCGCCGACTTGCCCGCGGCGATGGGGACCGGCAACGTAGTCGGCGCGCGGCGCGCCTTCAAGAGGGCCAGAATTCCGGCGATCAGGGCAAGCGCGCCCAGGACGGCATACATCATGGGGTAAGACCCGACGGTTGAACGTGAGGGATATGGGAATTGCGCACGTAAGCATCAACATCAAATCATTGAGAAAATAGAAAAGAATGAACGGGCTTCGGACATTTCCCGATCTGATGCTGAGAATAATTTAATAGGCATTGGCAACTGTTAAATATTCGGAGGCCTCACGATGCTGTTTTGGCCACATGGCGTTCGTGGAATTCTGCCCATGGGTGTTATCGGCAAGCGCGTGAAGACGATCCATTGCCGCTCGCTCTCGGCAGCCGCAAACAGCGGAAACAGCATGACAAATTGTGCCGGCGGCCGAGCAGCACGATCGCGGCGCCGAAGACGCTGCACGGCAACTTGGGGGCCGATTGCATGGTATTCGTTGAAGATGCAGCTTGCTTCTTGACCCCCGGACATCCATATTGCAGGCAGCGGAGCATCCCTGACCGGGGCGCCGTGCTCAAAACTTGGATCTGGCTCACTTGCGTCGCGCTTGTCTGTCTCTCCCAAATTCTGAGATCACCGGCGTTGCTGCTGCGGCGCCCTAATCGATGGCATTTACTGGGAATAAGCAGACATGGACGCGCGCATCACGGGTACTGTCAAGTTTTTCAACGTTGCCAAGGGTTTCGGGTTCATCACGCCGGACACCGGCGGCAAGGACGTATTCGTCCACGCCACTGCGCTCGAGTTCGCAGGCATTTCAGCGTTGCGTGAAGGTGATAAGGTAAGCTTCGTGCTTGAAGACGACCGCAAGGGCCGCGGCCAGAAGGCTGCCCAGCTCGAGCTGGTCTGACGCCCGGGCGTGGCCCGAAGGCCGCCGATCCAGGAGCGATGCAACAAGAGCAGAGGCGCAGTTCGGCGCCTCGGTTCTGCCGGAGTGAGTTAAAGATGACCAGCAAGTCGAGTGCCCACAAGTACAAGGTGGGTCAGTCCGTTGATTTCTCACCGAGCCGCCAGACAATGCCGGCGCGGGCACGGGAGTACAAGGTTGTTCGGCTGATGCCCCTTGATGGCCCTGATATCTGCTACCGCGTGAAGAGCGCGGTCGAGCCGTTCGAGCGCATCGCCAAGGAAAACGAGCTTTCTCTGCTTGTTGTTTGACGCGCCGCGCCGCGTGCGATGGCGGGTGCCCGGGCTACATTCGGCCAGGGGATGCGAACCTGCGCCAAACTGCGTGCCTGTATAAATTTCATCGGCAACGCAACGACACCGTGGGTTCCTCGCGAGACTTGGTGTATGATGCTCATCACATCGTGGGGCCAATGGGCCGCTGGCGCATCGACCGGAAACGCTCGGGCGCGCAAGCAGTAACGGGGCGCCACCAGCATAAAGCGAGCTTCGATCGTTGACTGGTTGTTCGTTGCGCCCCCAGGGCCGCAGCGAGGGGACAAGTCGGGCGGCGGGGCAGGTGCCGGGCTCCTGGACGGGCGGCCGGGCCGAGCGAAGCAAAAGGAAGTGTCAGTTATGGCGAAAGAAGAGCTTCTCGAGTTCGAGGGCAGCGTCCAGGAAGTGTTGCCGGATGGGCGTTTCCGCGTCCAGCTCGACAATGGGCACACCATTATCGCGTATACCGCCGGCCGCATGAAGCGGAACCGGATCAAGGCGATCGCAGGCGACAAGGTCAAGGTCGAGATGACGCCCTACGACCTCGATAAGGGACGGATTACCTTCCGGCATAACCCAGGCGCGGGTACGCGGCCTCCCGGTGCGCGCAAAGGTGGCCCAGGCGGCCGGCCTTTCCGTCGTTGATCGACTAACGTCACCCGCTTGGTCGGTGCTCGGACGGGGCGGATAGGCCGCGGAAGGGCGGTCGCCTGAGCGCATGCGCCAACCGATAGCTCAGGGATCGCGGTTGCGGCACGCACCGCGTTAACGATGATCTGTGCCCGGGCATGAGCAGCCAACTATAGATGCTGCGTACTGCCCGCTTTCGTGCCAGGCTTGATTTGCGAAGCGGTTGTTGAAGCGTTACGCTTTGTTGGCGAGGTGTGGACGGCTGGATGCTCCACGTTGTCGGCCAATCTTGGACCCAGGCTTGGACGGGGCGGCGCAGCGTTGCCCGGCACTCTATTGAAAGTGGCGTAACATGAAGGGACCGCTCGCGATGCGTCGCGTGGCCCTGATGTTCGGGGCGCTGTGCGGCGTGCTCGCCATCTGGTATCTCGCGGTGCGTCCCACGGTGCTGACGATCGCAGTCGGGCCGGCGGGGAGTTCGCAGGGAGCATTCGCGGAGACCGTCGGCAAGCTGTTGAAGGAGACCCGCCAACCCTTCAGATTCAAAGTCGTGGAGACGGATGGAACCGAGGAGTCGAGCAAACAGCTCGACGGCCGCAAGGTCGACCTCGCATTGTTGCGCAGCGATGATCTCACTTCGAAGGAAGCTCGCTCGATCGTGATCGTTCATCGGCGGTCGCTGATCCTGGTGTCACGCAAAGAGGCGAAGATCGAGTCGCTACGTGATATTGCCGGGAAGAGCGTTGCCATTGCCACGACGGACACCGATTCATTCCTGCCTCTGATCGAACGTGTCATGGGGCACTACGAGGTCGATACCGACGAGCTGAAGATCGAAGAAATTCCGCGTGACGAAGTCGCCTCGGCATTAGCCGAAGGGCGCATCGACGCCATCATTCTCGTGACCAACCCGGCTGCCAAGGCAACGCGCAGCATGCTGGCCGATATTACCGGCACCCATCAAATCGAGATCGCCATCACCGGCGCGCCCGCCCACGAAGCGCTGGCGGTACGGTTCCAGGAGTTGCACACCAGCGAGGTGCCCGAGGGCGTGTTCGGCGGAACCCCTTCGCGTCCGGAGGAGGACGTCGAGACGGTCGCGATCTCCTACGAGATCGTGGCAGGCGCGCGCATGTCCGAGCAGACCGCAACGGCGCTGACCAAGTCGCTGATGGAGATGCGCACGCGGCTGCGCAGCGCCAAGGACAATACCTTCGCGTTCGAGACCCCGCCGGTGGACGAGCAGCGCCGGTTCCTACCGCACGCGGGAACAGCGGCGTTCGTCAACAGCGAGGCGAAAACCTGGTTCGAGATCTATAGCGATCACATCTGGCTAGGGTTGTTCTCGCTCGGCTTGATCGGCTCGTCAGTGGCTGGCGTGATGAGCTGGGCTGGCCTGAAGCAGGAGGCGCCGGCTGAGACACTCGCAAGCCAGATGCGGACGCTCGCCGGCCGTCTGGAAGTGGCTGGTTCGGTGGGGGAGATCGATCAGATCCAGGGCGATTTCGACGATCTCGTGCTAGCGATGATGCGCGAGTACGGTCTGCGAAATCTGACGGAGGAAGGCATGCCGGATCCGAGCCCGTGGATTGCCACGTTTGCCGGTTTGATCGGCCGGCGGCGCACGCTGATGGCGGACCTTGGCTCCTCCCAGCAACAGCCTCACGTTCGGACGGCGTGAACTGTTTCAGTTCTCAGTTCTGAAAAATGTTCCGACGCCAGTCGGTGTCGTCCGTGGTGCCGCGCATGCCTGGGCGCGAAGCCGGGGCCGCTTCTGGGGCCGGCGGTGGCGCGGCCTGCACAGGCGCTGCAGGAATAGGCGCGATAGGAACGGCAGGAGCGCTGACCGGTGCCGGTCGTGTTGCCGGGCGGTTCGGGTTGCGCAACACGGCAGCTGGTCCAGATGCCGACTCCGGCCTGTACTGCTCGACCGGGACGCCAGCGGACTGCATTGGCCAGACGACGGAACGCGCCGCCATCGGATTGGCCGCCGCGACCTTGCTGCGCCGCGCAAGCTCGGCCTCGGCCATGGCGTCGTAACTTGAAATCGTGGTCGCTTGCATCTTCGGAATGGTGTGCACCACCTTGTAGCCGCGGCTCGCCAATTCATCGAGTACGCCCGCGATGCCACGCGCGGTCGAGGTCTGGATGTCGTGGAACAGAAGGATGCCCTTGCCTCTGGCCTTCAGCGCATCCATCACCGTGCGCTGCATGGTGCGCGGATCCTGGGTACGGAAATCCCTGGAATCGATGTCGATCGAGAACACCGCGAAGCGCCGCTCCGCCAGATGGCCAAGCATGGCCGGGCTATCGGCGAGGTAAGGGAAACGGAAGAACGGCGCGACTGGCTGTCCCAATGCACGCTGCACGGCGCTGATGCCCAGCTCGATCTCACGGGTGGCATTGGCGGCCCCGGCGGCCTTCAAATTGCGATGCGACCACGTGTGGATGCCCACGGTATGGCCACCACGCGCGATCTCGCGCACCATTTCCGGATCGACCAGCGCCATCTGCCCGACCATATAGAACGTCGCTTGCGTGCAATGTGCGGCGAGCGCGTCCAGCACGGCCCGGGTGTGGCGGCGCAGCGGGCCATCGTCGAACGTCAACACGACTTCGCCGTCGCGCAGGAAATCGTGATCCTTGTATTGCTGTTGGCCGAACCGCGGGCCGCTGGCCGTGTCGATCTCGACGATGCGGGACACGCCGAGGCGGCCAGGGCGCGGGGTGCAGGTCTCGACACGGCCTTGTTGTGCGGGCTGGGCCTGCGCGTGCGAGCTGCCGCTCCACGACGCGGTTAGCAAGCCGCCGAGGACGGCGAATGCGGCGGCAGCCAGCGCGGTGCGGCCAGGTTGCGCCCCGCAGAGTGTGTTTCCCGTCGTCATTGCTGCCTAGCCTGTACGTTTGCGCGTGCTGCTTGCCGCTCGATGTGACGGGATTCGCCACGCGTGTCCAAGTGCCGGTACTCACCGAGTAAGGACAGATCGCAGAATAACCGCTACGAGTGCCCCGGTCTGCGTGGGCTGATTGTATAGTTCCATTCGGGATGGAAGTCATCGCCGACAAGCTTGACCGCCGCCAACTCGGCTTTGCTGACCTTGATGCCTTTCTCATAGGTTCG
>CAMDPA010000366.1 GCA_945903565.1 Devosia equisanguinis
GCCGTCACCTACATGGTCGCCGGTAAACTCGACCTCAAACTACCCACTTGAAACGTCGGGGAGCCAAATACACCCATGTCTCTTGGATCGTGAGGCGAAAGTTGGCGTCAACAAGCCTATCAGTAACGCGATGAGGTTGGCCGCGCCTACCGTATTTGTCTGAATAGTGCGAGCGGATTTCACGCCTTATGGCGACCTCGTCCGGAAAGTGTCGATGTAGAGCTAGCCAGCCGGCCAAACGGTCCGGACCCATCTGTTCAACGGATCTGATCTGCCGAGCACTCATCACACTCCTCGCCATAACGCTTTTCATGCCCCGCCTCGCCAACGTCTTTGACCGCCACGCCGTATATTCGAACAGCGACGAGCGTATCCAAGACCAAGACAGCAGGCCGAACGTCATACTCGGATCATGAAACGAAGACTGCTGGAAATCCACTCTCTCAATGTTAGAAGCTAGCCGTTGTCGCCCTCGACGCTTGCACCCTGCGCAAATGCGGGTACCAAAGCGGGTATAACCAAGCGCCAAGAAGCCTTCACCTTGCGGAAATAACTGCTATATCAATGGGTTGTACCATAGAATGCTCCTCCTGATCGATAACTACGACAGCTTTACCTACAATCTCGTCCACTACCTGGGCGAACTGGGGGCGCCGTGCCAGGTGCACCGCAATGATCGCATCACGGTCGAGGCGGTGATCGCGGCCAAGCCGAAGGCGATCGTGCTGTCGCCGGGCCCATGTACACCGACGGAAGCCGGAATTTGCCTCGATCTCGTCGCCAAGGCGGGGCCGCATATACCGCTGCTCGGCGTGTGCCTTGGCCATCAAACGATTGGACAGGCCTACGGCGGCAAGGTGATCCGCGCGCCCGAGCCGCAACACGGCAAGCTGTCGACGATCCGGCATCGCGGCAAGGGGCTGTTCGCGGACCTGCCCGAACGCTTCGAGGTGACGCGCTATCACTCGCTGATCGTCGAGCGCGCAAGCCTGCCCGCCGACCTCGAGGTGACCGCGGAAACCTCCGATGGCCTGATTATGGGCCTCGCCCACAAGCGCTATCCCGTCCACGGGCTGCAGTTCCATCCCGAGAGCATCGCTTCCGAGCATGGCCACGACCTACTCGCCAACTTCCTCCGGCTGGCCGGCATTGCGCCACGCCGCCGCAACAAAGCTGCGTGAGTGGTCAGTCGTGAATGGTGAGTGGCAGACTCGTGGCTGCGGGAAGCATGAACCATTGATCCATCGACCACTCACCACTGACCACTCACCCACGGGGACAGCAATGCCAGCAGACGTGCTCAAGGGCATCATCGGTAAGGTCGCGACGGGCGCCACCCTGACGGTGGAGGAAATGCAGTCCGCGCTCGAGATCATGATGTCAGGCGTGGCGACACATGCCCAAATGGGCGCATTCCTGATGGCGCTTCGCGTGCGCGGGGAAACGGTCGAGGAAATCACGGGCGCCGCCAAGCTGATGCGCGAACGGATGCTTCGCGTCGAAGCCCCGGCGGACGCGGTCGACATCGTCGGCACCGGCGGCGACGGCCACGGCACTTTCAACGTTTCCACCTGTGCGGCGCTGGTCGCGGCGGGTGCCGGGCTCAAAATCGCCAAGCACGGCAACCGCTCGGTTTCCTCGATCTCGGGCGCGTCCGACGTGCTGAGCGCGCTCGGCGTCAAAGTCGATTTGCCGCCTGCCGCCGTCACTCGCGAGATCGCCGAGGCAGGCGTCGGCTTCATGTGGGCGCCATTGCATCACTCCGCGCTGAAGCACTGGGCGCCGATCCGCGGCGAGCTGGCCATCCGCACCGTGTTCAACCTGCTCGGACCGATCTGCAATCCCGCCGGCGTCAAGCGCCAGATCGTCGGCGTGTTCTCCTGGCACTGGGTCGAACCGATCGCGCACGTGCTGAAGAACCTCGGCGCGGAGCACGTCTGGGTGGTGCACGGCCACGACGGCCTCGACGAGATCACCACCACGGGCTCGACCGATGTCGCTGAACTGAAGGACGGCAAGATCACCGTATTCGAGGTCACCCCCGCCGATGCCGGTCTCGCGCCTGCCAAGCTTTCCGATCTCAAGGGCGGCGACGCGGCATTTAACGCGCAAGCGATCCGCGACGTGCTGGCCGGCAAGAAGTGTCCGTTCCGCGACATCGTGCTGCTCAACACCGCCGCCGCGCTTATCGTCGGCGGCAAGGCCGCGAACCTGACCGACGGCGTGGCGCTGGCCGCGCACTCGATCGAGAGCGGAGCTGCGGCCAAGGCGCTGGCGAAGCTGGTGGCGGTGAGCAACGCAAGTTAGCACCTCGACGTAGCGCCTCTCTGGCGATCGCCCCCAATTTTTCGTAGTATTCGGCGATGCAACAGGATCGTCGCAACCGACCTAGCATCGAGATCGTACCGGACGCTCCCACGGACCCGGACGCCTTCTTGCGCTGGTCAGCTAAGCGGCCGCGCGAGGAAGGCCGCTATGAATTGTCCCGTGGGGTGGTGACGCGAACGATGATCAACGTCACGCGGCATCACAATCAAATCTGCACGAACTTGATCCTCGAGCTCGGCCGCTGCATCGATCTTGAATCGTACGACATCGGCTCGGCAGATTTCGGTATTCGCACGCCAGCCGGCGTTCGAGGACCGGACCTTTTCGTGCTGCCAATTGGCACCGACGGCAAGGCCTTGTCGGCGGACAATCCCGTGTTTCTCGCCGAAGTCCTTTCGCCTTCTTCCGAAAGCATCGACTTCAACGACAAGCGCGAAGAATACGGAGCGATCCCCTCGCTTCAGACCTACGTGATATTCTCCCAGGAGGAGCCGCGCGCCTGGGTCTTCGCCCGCCAGCCATCCGGGCGCTGGCCGAAAAGGGCGAAAGTCGTCGAGGGCCGCCAAGCCGCCATCCGGCTCGCCGGCCTTGCCGCTACGCTCGTCATGGCCGCGATATACCGGGGAATCCCCGATCCCGCGTAGACCATCGCACCGCCACCCTATGGCGCGGCGCGCGGCTTGCCGGTATCCTGCCTCCATGACCGACATCCTCGCCAAGATCACCGCCTACAAGCGGGAAGAAATCGCCGCCGCCAAGGCCAAGCGCAACGCGGCCGCCACCGAGACCGCAGCCCGGGCGTCACCGCCCGTGCGCCCGTTCGCTGGCGCTTTGGAAGCCCGGATCAAGGCCGGCCGCTTCGCGCTCATCTCTGAGATCAAGAAGGCATCGCCTTCCAAGGGCCTGATCCGCGCCGACTTCGACCCGCCTTCCCTGGCGGTCGCCTACGAAAAGGGCGGTGCGGCGTGCCTCTCGGTGCTGACCGATGCACCGTCGTTCCAAGGCGCGCCGGAATTCCTCACCCGCGCCCGCGCCGCATGCAACCTGCCCGCGCTGCGCAAGGACTTCATGATCGACCCCTATCAGGTCGCGGAGGCACGAAGCTGGGGCGCGGACTGCATCTTGATCATCATGGCCCAGATCGACGACGCGCTCGCCGCCACGCTTGCCGCCGAGGCAAAGCGCTGGGGCATGGACGCCATCGTCGAAGTTCACGACGAGGCCGAGCTGGAGCGGGCGTTGCGGTTGTCCTGCCGCCTGATCGGCGTCAACAATCGCAACCTCAAGACCTTCGAGATGACGCTGACGACGACCGAGCGCCTCGCGCCGATGGTGCCGAAAGATCGCATCGTGATCGGCGAAAGCGGGATCTTCACGAACGAGGATCTGACGCGGCTTTCGAAAGCAGGCGTCAACGGATTCCTGGTCGGCGAAAGCCTGATGCGGCAGGCCGACGTGGCAGCGGCAACCGCCAAGCTGCTCGGAGGTGGCGCGTGAGGCGTTTCGTAGGTTGGGTTAGGCCGTTTCAGGCCGTTACCCAACATGAGCTTTCGCACGTGAATGTTGGGTTTCGCGCTTCCGCGCCAACCCAACCTACGGCTCATTTTGATACCCGGAGTAAAAGACGGGCGGTCCGGAGGGCGTCCCTCCGGTCGGGGTGTGGGGCCGAGGCCCCGCTCGTGCCGCAGGCGCGAATTGCAACAGGTGCCACATGACCAAGCTATCGCATCTCAACGAGAAGGGCGAGGCGCGGATGGTCGACGTCTCCGCCAAGGACGTCACACATCGCACCGCGCGCGCTGAAGGCTTCGTCGGCATGGCCACTGAAACGCTGGCGCTCGTGGAAAAAGGCGAAGCGAAGAAGGGCGACGTCCTCGCCACCGCGCGTATCGCGGGCATCATGGCGGCCAAGCGCTGCAGCGATCTCATTCCCCTGTGTCATCCGCTGCCCGTAACCAAGGCAACCGTCGACTTCGCGATCAGCCACGATCCCGTCGGCATCCATGTCACCGCGGAAGTGCGCTGTACCGGCCAGACCGGCGTGGAGATGGAAGCGCTGACATCGGTCTCGATCGCCTGCCTGACGATCTACGACATGTTGAAGGCCGTGCAGAAGGACATGGAAATCTCCACCGTGCGGCTGCTGGAAAAGAGCGGCGGGCGCTCCGGCCATTTCGTCGCCACCAGTCGAGGCGCGAAGAAATGAGCCAACCTGCCCTCAGCGTCGAGCAAGCGCTTGCGCGGATCATGGATGGCGCGGGGCCACTGCAAACCGAGACCGTGCCGATCGCGCAAGCCCATGGCCGCGTGCTCGCCGCCGCGCTGTCGGCCCAGCACACCCAACCACCGTTCAATGCCTCGGCGATGGATGGATACGCGGTGCGCGCTGCCGATGTGTCTAACGTGCCCGCACGACTAAGGGTGATCGGCGAATCCGCCGCCGGTCGCGGCTTTCATTCACGTATCGAAAGCGGCCAGGCCGTCCGCATCTTCACCGGGGCGCCTGTACCCGAGGGCGCGGATGCCATCGTGATCCAGGAGAACACCACCCGCGACGGCGACGTGGTGATCGTCGGCAAAGGCGAATTGGACCCCGGCTACATCCGCACACGCGGTTTCGACTTCACGGAAGGCAAGGCGCTGATCGAGCCCGGCCGTTCGCTCAATGCGCGCGAAATCATGTTGGCCGCCGCGATGGGGCACGGGACGGTCCCAGTTCGCCGCCGCCCACGCGTGGCGCTGTTGGCAACCGGCGACGAACTGGTGCTGCCCGGCACGAAGCCGGGCCTCGACCAGATCGTATGCTCGAACCCGTTCGGCATCGCCGCCATGGTGACCGCTGCCGGCGGCGATCCGCGCTTCATCGGAATCGCAAAGGACACCCGCGCCAGCCTGCAAGCAAAGCTCGACGAAGCCCGCGATGCCGACATCGTCGTCACGATCGGCGGCGCTTCGGTCGGGGACCACGATCTTGTTGGGCCGGTGCTGCGCGAGAGGGGCATTACGCTCGACTTCTGGAAAATCGCGATGCGGCCGGGCAAGCCGCTGATGTTCGGTAAACTCGCGGGGCAGCGGATGATGGGCCTGCCCGGAAATCCCGTATCGTCGATGATCTGCACGCGGGTGTTCCTGATACCGCTGATCCGCCGCCTGCTCGGTCTGGCGGACCAGGACTTCGCGCGACGCAAGGCCCGGCTGGCCGTCGACATGGGCGCCAACGGTCCACGTCAGCACTACGCCCGCGCAATTCTCGAAACGACCACGAACGGCAAGCAGAGCGTGCGCCCCGTCAGCTCGCAGGACAGCTCACTGATCGCGGCGCTTGCGAAATCCGACGCGCTCATCGTGCAACCACCACATTGCCCGAAGTGGCCCGCCGGAACGATGGTCGATGTGCTGATGCTGGATTTTTGAGGCGAAAGGGGGTCTGACCCTACGGGTCTGACCCCACTTGCAATGCGGTATCTATCACCTCGCTAATTGCCCGATA
>CAMDPA010000367.1 GCA_945903565.1 Devosia equisanguinis
CGGGCCGATCGCCTCCGTGCGCCGCCACACTCACGCCGCCAGTGATCGGCCCTGATGCATGATCCGGGCTAGTCTCGCCGTTGGTCGTTCGATGTCATTTCGGGCTGCATCCTGGGATTAGCGGGCAATGCCGGGCAAGATCTTCGTCAACTATCGACGCGACGATGTGCCGGGCGACGCGCGCGGCGTGCGCGACGGGCTGGCAACCAAGTTCGGCAAGTCGAGCATCTTCATGGATGTCGACAACCTGCTTGTCGGTCAGCGGTTCGACCTCGAGCTGGCCAAGGCACTCGACGACTGCGACATGCTGCTGGCCGTCATGGGACCGCGCTGGCTCGATCTTTTGAAGACACGCGTAGCAAGCGGTGAACGGGACTATGTGCGCGAGGAGATCGCCGAGGCTCTGAAGCGCAGGATCGCCGTCGTTCCGGTCCGCGTAGGCCGTGATGGCAGCATGCCAGCGCTGCCCAGTGCAGAGGAACTGCCCGAGGACATCCGCGAGCTGCTGCTCTACCAAAAGCATGATGTCGCTCATGAGCGGTTCGGTCGCGACATGGTGGAGCTGGTTGCGGCCGTAGTTGCGTTGCGCAAGGCGACCTCGGGTGGCGCGAAACCGAGCACGGCTGCCCGAGTGCCTTGGGGCTGGGTGGGTGCCACAGCCGCGAGCGTTCTGGCGATCGGCTATAGCGTTGCCTACTACAGCGGTGTTCCTGTGCCCTGGCCTAGCGCGCGGCCAGCCGACACGCGTCTAGCGGATCCTGCGACCCGTGCCAAGGCCGATGACGAGGCGAGGGCGCGTGCGGCAGAGGTCGAGCGGCTGCGCGTCGCGGCGGTCAAGGATGAGGACGAGCGTAAGCGCATCGAGGCGGAGGCAGCCACGTCGAGAGCGGACGCCGCAGCTCGGCGCAAGGCAGATGATGAAGCGCGAGCCAAAGCAGCGGCCGCGGCAGACGCAAATCGCAAAGCAGAGGAAGCCGAGCGTCGACGGCTAGCCGCACTCAAAGCAGAGGAAGACCGCAAGCGTGCGGAGGGCGAGGAGAGAGCCAATCAGCTCGCGAAGGCGGCCGATAGGTCTGCGCGCGACCGAGAAGTGAGGGAGAAAGCTGCGAGCAACGAGGCTCAGCGCAAGGCGAGCGAGCTTGCATCTACCGAGGCGGCCGTTTGGAAGGCAGACGAAGAGGCGCGAAGGATCGCCGCGTTGAACCACGACACTAACCGAGTTGTGACAACCCGGGAGCCGGAGCTACCGCCACAGGCACCCAAGCCAGAGCCTGCCGCCGCAACAGTGTTGGGCAGCGATGATCGCGAGCGCCTCATCCGCGATATTCAAGAGGAGTTGAAGCGCGTCGGCTGTTACAGTGGCGACACCGACGGACTTTGGGGGGCGAACAGCCGAGGAGCCGTCACCAACTTCTCTCGCAGCTCCGGTGCCGGGCTTGCGAGCGACGAGCCGAATCTATCTCTGCTGCGATTGCTTCGAACGTTCGCGCCCCGCGTATGTCCGCTGCAATGTGCCGAGGGTCAAGCCGTGCGCGACGGTTTTTGCGTCCCGCTGGTCCGTCCCGCGCGCCTGCAGCCTAAAGAGCTGGTGAAGCCGAAAGTCGATTCCAGTGCTGCCGCTCGTCAGCGGGCCGAGCAACGAGCAGTAGCCCTCGAAAAGGAACGGAAAGCAGCCATTTCGCGCTCCCAGATACAGCGAGCGGCAACACCGTCTCCATCGACCAAGTCCGTTCCGATGTGCTTCCCGGAACACGCGCGAGAGGGTGGTTTCGTTCGGTGCGACGACCCCAGAGCTTTGCGATGAGGAACGTGCTGACCGCCCAATACGTTTGGTGCCCATCAGCGAAATATAATGAGCACGGAAAGGAGGGGATCAAGTTGCGTCCGGGCTTACGAACTCAACGGCATCTATTTCGTGGGACGCACCAGACCGTTCATTCAAAGCCAGATACTCTTTCAATGCCCGCAGTTTGGTCGAACCGGAAGGAAATCGCATCGCCGCGAATTTTGGCCAAGGGTCATCTACGGAGATCAAGTTAGTCGATCGTCGACGGTCGGTCCAGATCGGAGAGCTGAAAGTCGAGGTAGTCGACGCGATCAAGTCGGTAGGTGAACTGCTATGCCTATGGCGGCGCCGAAGTGCCATCTCGGCAATGGGCCAAAATCCCCGCCGACGAAAATGCCATCCCAGCGGCGGTGCGGCTGGCTCGCACAGCATCCATCGCGCGCCCCCGCCACCACCCCTTGGTCAATCGCCGCAACCCAGCCTAAAGTGCGCCGACCATAACCTCGGCCCCAACGGAGTCTGCGATGCGCGCCACAGTCGGATCGATCTTCGCGGCGGTTGCCGCGGTCGCCGCAAGCCTCGTTTCGGCAACGCCAACCACCGCCCATGGCCCTGAAATGATGACCATCGACCGGCTGATCAGCCACACGTCCACCGTCCCCGCGATCAAAGGTAAGAAGATCGACCTGTTCGTGCGCGAGAAGGTGCCGACCGCTTACATCGAGGGCAAGCCGGGCTCGCTCGAAGGCAAGGTCGCGCTGTTCGTGCACGGCGGCTACTCGCCCGCCATCCTCGCCTTCGACGTGCCCTACCGTGACTACAGCTGGATGGAATACCTGGCCTACGGCGGCCTCGACGTGTTCGCGATGGACATGACCGGATATGGCCGCTCGGGCCGCCCGATGATGGACGATCCCTGCAACCTCGATCCCAAGCAGCAGCCGATGCTGGTGCCGCGCAACCTCAAGGCGCCGTGCGCCAATCCGTATCCGTTCCAGCTCGTCAACTCCGACAGCGAAACCGACGATATCAACGCGGTCGTCGACTACATCCGCAAATTGCGCGGCGTCGACAAGGTGACGCTGATCGGCTGGTCCGGCGGCGGCATCCGCATCGGCACGTTCGCTGCGCGCCACCCCGAGAAGGTCGACCGGATGGTGATCTGGGCGTCGTCCAACTACAGCCGCGCGAACCCCGATGCCCCGCCCGCGACGTTGCCCGTTCCCGGCCCGCCGATGACCATGCAGATCCGCGAAACCGGCATCGACAAGCGCTGGCTGGCCAACGTGAAATGCGAAAACCAGGTCGAGCCCGGCATGCCCGATCTGATCTGGGCGCTCAACGGCGAGCACGACAAGGTCGCGGCGCAATGGGGCCCGGGCGGTCTGCGCGCGCCAACCCGCACCTATTGGGGCTGGAACGCCACCGCCGCCGCGAAAATCCAGGTGCCCACACTGATGATGGTCGGTGAGGAGGACGATCTGCTCAAGTCCAACTTCGAGCTGTTCGACGACCTCGGCGCATCCCGCAAGGTGTTCGTGCGGATCGCCTGCGGCACGCACTTCATCAACTGGGAGCGCCAGCGCGAAGTGCTGCACCGCGCCTCGCTGGAGTGGCTGACCAAGGGCCGCTTCGGTGGCGTCGACCGCGGTCGCCTGCGCGCCGATCCCGCCGGCAAGATCGCGATTTCGGAGTAGCTGGGACACATGAGCGACATCGACCGCATTCTGATCGTCGGCGGCGGTCCCGTCGGCACCGTTACGGGCTTGCGGCTGGCCCAGCACGGCATTCCCGTAACGCTGTTCGACCGCCTCGATAAGCCGGCGGAGGATCATCGCGCGGCCACGCTGCAGCCCTCCACGCTCGACCTGTTCGCGCCGCTCGGCCTCACAGACGAGCTGATCCGGCAGGGCCTGAAGTCGACGCTGTTCCAGTGGCGCGACCGCGCTACGCACGAGGTCGTGGCCGAGTTTGACTACGGCTACCTTGAGAACGACACGGCGTTTCCCTTCGTCGTTCAGCTCGAGCAGCACAAGACCGTCTATACGGTGCTCGCCGCCGCCGCGAAGCTACCCAAGTTCAATCTGATCCGCCCCGTCGACGTCACCGAAGTCAGCGAGGGCCCCGACTGGGTCGAAGCCAAGGTGCAACACCCCGATGGGGACACGGAGGTTCATCGCGGCCGCTGGATGATCGGCTGCGACGGCGGCCGCTCCGTCGTGCGCAAGGCGATGGATGTCAGCTTCGACGGCTTCACCTGGCCGGAGCGCTTCAACATCGTCACCACCACCCGCGATCTCGAACAGGCGATGGGCTTCCGTCTGCGCAACTATTGCGCCCATCCCGAGCGCTGGGTGTCGCTGATGAAAGTGCCGGGCGAAAACTTCGAGGGCCTGTGGCGCTGCGTATTCCCCGCCAAGAACGAGGAAACCGACGACGAGGTGATGAGCGACGCCTGGATCGCCGCGCGCTTCGCCGAGTGCCTGTCGGGCGCGGGCCAGTGCGAGATCGTCCACCGCAACATGTACAATGTGCATCAGCGCGTGGCGGGCAGCTTTGCCAAGGGCCGTATGGCTCTCGCCGGCGATAGCGCCCACATCAACAACCCGATCGGCGGCATGGGTATGAACAGCGGCTTTCAGGACGGGCTCAACCTCGCCGACAAGCTGGCCGCGATCTGGCACGGCGCCGATTCCGAGCCGCTGCTCGCGCGCTACGACCGCCAGCGCCGCCTGACCGCGATCGAATACGTGCAGGCGCAGTCGATCGCCAACAAGAAGACGCTGGAGGAGCGCGATCCAAAGGTGAGGGAAGCAAACCTCGATAACCTCCGCCGCATGGCCGCCAATCCAGCTGCGCATCGCGATTTCGTGCTGCGCGGCTCGCTGCTCGCGATGCTGCGCAAATCCGAACAGATCGAATAGCCGCGGATGCCCTTGTCCACATTGACCTCCGGCGCCACCGCCAGCCAAGCGCAGCGCACCCTCACAGCATGCTTCGCCGCGGCCGGCCTCGATACGCCAGGTCTCGATGCGCGGCTGCTGCTCCAGGCGGCCAGCGGGCGCACGCGCGAGCAGCTCGTCGTCGATGCCGCGTTTCGTCTCTCGTCGGAGCAATCGGAGTTGCTATCGAACATGGCCACGCGGCGGCTCGCCCACGAGCCGGTGTCGCGCATTCTCGGCGCGCGTGCGTTCTGGGGGCGGCTGTTCGAGATTACGCCCGCCACCCTCGATCCGCGCCCCGATACCGAGACGCTGGTGCAGCTCGCGCTCGATCTGGCGCGCGAGGAAGGCTGGACCCGTCGCCCGTTGCGCATCCTCGATATCGGTACGGGTTCGGGCTGTATTCTCGTGACGCTGCTGGCGGAACTCCCGCACGCGCACGGCACCGGTGTCGACATCAGCGCCGCCGCACTCGAAGTGGCGGCCCGCAATGCATCGCGCCATGCGGTGAGAGCTCGCACGGTCTGGCGCGAGACCAGCGTGCTCGACGGCATCGCAGGGCCGTTCGATCTCATCGTGTCGAACCCGCCGTACATTCCAACCGCTGAAATCGCCGCGCTCGACCCGGAGGTTCGTTCATTCGACCCTTGCCTTGCGCTCGACGGGGGACCAGACGGCCTCGGCTTCTACCGCCGCATCGTGTCGGCGGCTGAGTCGGCAATCGCGCCCGGCGGCTGGTGTGCGGTCGAGGTAGGCGCAGGGCAGGCCAAAGCGGTATTGGACCTGATCGAACGGCATTTCACAGGCGTTGGTTCGCCTGCAACTCGAACGCGAAACGACCTCGGCCACCACACCCGCTGTGTGGCTTGGAAACCACATCCACAGACGTGAGTTAGAATCTTATGTCAGTAGCTTTTGGACTTGTCTGGTTTTGATAGCACACGACTTGGCCGCTTCGGCGGGTTCGGATGATCATCGGCGGAAGCAGGGGACGCCGATGATGTCGAGAGAGGCGCGAGCCGTCAGGCGGCGCACCTCTTGGCTTTGCGG
>CAMDPA010000368.1 GCA_945903565.1 Devosia equisanguinis
GTGCCTTGCGCTGGGCCACCGGTGCTGTTATGCACCCATCCGTCGGCGGCGCCCAGCGCCGCCTGATCCCGGCATGGGGGATCGTCTAATGGTAGGACTGCAGACTCTGACTCTGCCTGTCTAGGTTCGAATCCTAGTCCCCCAGCCAACATGAAACAATACGTTTGACGGTGAGCCGGATTACTTGGCTCACTGGCATCTCCTGGCGTCGGCGGACTTCAGCCGATCCTCTAGCACCACCACAGCGCGGTATTTCACATCGCAGGAGGGTGAGGCTCGCGCCTCTGCTTCTGATGGTGGAAACAGGCCCCTCCGTTGATTGGCGATGCAGATCTTGATGTCGCTTTTTGCTGTGTCGACCTGGGGGCGGAGCCTGACGATGTCGAGCCGGCGCTTCTCCTGACACTGTTCAACAGTCGGTAAAGCGGGCTTAATTGATCCGGTTTCTATAGGCGATGTTGGCGGGCTTTTGATGATCCGCTCGGCGATCCACGCTGGCGGCAGCAACCGTACGGCGATGGCGTCGAAAACCTTAGCGCCGTAAAGTCCAAGCGCCCCGGTGAATGCTCCAACGAGCGTAAGGACCAGACTGTGGCGGCGGACCCAGTTCCAGAGCTGTAAAAGAGATTCTTTTTGCACGGATGTCCCCGTCGGTTGTGCCGACAGGGGTACGTGATTCGCGCGACGCGCGTCGCAGTTCGTGACGCCTATCCACAGCCGAGTATGCAGCTGTTGGTCTTCGCTTCGATTGTCGTGGCTACAGGGATTCGGAGCTTGTGTGGGAGACGTGGGGCCTTGTCTCTGACGTTATCCACACGATATCCCAGGGTTCAATGTACCCTACTCTCATTCTGCGTAAATCCGGCGGTTGGAAGTGCGTCACAAATAGAAAGTCGCGCAAACACTGAAAGTTCGACGCCAAGCCCAGATCACCCAGCGGGTGATACGAGGGATTTCATCCCCTCGTGCTCCCTGACCAGGGTCGCGACCCTGGACCTGCTCCTTAAAGGGAGGGTTTCCAAAGGGCTAGCCCTTTGGCAGCGTCGAGGGACAGCGTCCCTCGTCTTGCGATCGACCGTTTCAACTGCCGTTTCTGAGTTCAATTGCCTCGGTGCTGCTCAGACGGTTGTGAGGTCTTTTTGAAGGTACTCAAGTCAAATTGCGTTGTTCTTGAAGGCCGATCGAATCCGGCAACTGCTAGGTGGACGGTGTGACGGCTTTCAACTGAAGCGAACGCAGCAAAGCCGCCTCGGGGAACCCGAGACGGCGTCGAAGTGGCGTGGTGCGGCGCCTGTGATGGACGCCGCCCTATCCCAGCGAAGGCGATCAGGCAGCCGTGAGGTTGCCGAACTTCTTCAGGTTGGCCTTTTGAGCTTCGTTGCGCGGGGGCAGCTTGAACAGGCGCGCCGCGGTGCCGCCGAGGATGTTGTGCTTGGCCTTTTCCGACAGCCACGGGCGATCGTAGATCGTCGACGGCAGGTCGAAGTCCCAGTGCGGGTAATCCGATGCGTAGAGCAGCTGGGTTTCCGCGTTCATCATGCGGAACGTGTTCTCCAGCGCCAGCTCGTCGGTGATTTCCATCGGCTGCGTCGTGTAGAACATGTCGCGCATGTAATCCGACGGCAGCTTCTTGAGCAGCGGCGCTTCGGACGGACGCAGCATGTACTCGTGGTCGAGCTTCTGCATCAGGAACGGGATCCAGGCGAGACCGGATTCGATCCAGGCCACCGGCATCTTGGGGAAGCGTTCGCCCATGCCGTTCACGACCCAGTTGGTGCAATGCAGGATGTTGTACCAGCTGAAGCCGAGCGCATGCGCGGACAAGAAGCGATTGCAGCTCTGGAAGGTGTGATCGCCCCACGACGGACCCGAGTGGAACGACAGAACCAGACCGCGCTCCTCGATCGCGCGATAGGTCTTCATGTAGTGGTTCTCGTACACGCCGGTCTTCGGGCGCACGGTCGTCACCATGAAGCCGCCCACGCCCTTGCGATGGCCGAACTCGCACACTTGGCGATAGGCCTGCTCGGGATCATTGAAGGGCAGGCAGAGCATCGTGAAGAAGCGGTCGGCGCTTTCCGGAAGTACCTTTTCCGTCAGCCAGCGATTGTAGGCCCAGCACAGATCGGCCTCCATCTCCTTTTGCGGATGCATGCCGATCGACAGCATGCCGGTGGGGAAGATGCAGGAATAATCGACGCTCATTGCATCCATCCAGCGATGGCCGATCTGAACGTCGCGGTGATCCTTGCCCGGGGTCTTCTCGGACGAGCGCAGCGGGTAGCGCGTGACGCGGCCGCCCATGTCCTGGAAGCCGACGTTCTGCGGCATCACCGTGCCGCGGCCGCCCTTGGAGCGCGCCGACATCGCGAGCTGCTTGAGAACCTCGTTCTCCATGAACGGGAGGATCTCGTCCATGTGCTCGCTCTCGTAGTGATGAGCGTCGCTATCGACGATCAGCATGTCGGCGAACTTGCGCTGCTCAGCCTGTTCGGCGGCGTGCGCCAGCAGCTTGGTGGTGTTCAGCTCTTCGACGGTTACGCGCCGTCCGCGGTCAGCAATCAGATCCATGGTTTCACTCCCGTGGGGTTGGGAACAATGTCGCGTTCAACTCGTCAAGATCGGCGCACCGCGCCGCACACTGTTTTGCGTATGGGGTTTAGCGGCCCGTCCAGCTCTGCCACATGCCGAGCTCGAACACGGCGAGGTTCGCCGCCTTCAACAGACCACTTGCGGTCACCATTACGTCGGTCGGCGTCACCGGGGTGGTCTGCGAGAACGCGTCGTAGCGCTCGCCGGCTTCGGTGTGCGCCGAATAGATCTTGCACAACGCGGCCAGCATCGCCTGAACAGCCTCCGGCGCGAGCCCGACGGATTCCTTGCCCTCGCGAATGGCCCGCTCGAGGTCGGCCGCCAGTGCAAGTGCTTGCGCGGTTCGCGCCTTCTCGGCGGCGGTCAGATGGGCAACCGGAGCCGCCTGCTGAACAGGCGCTTCGATCACCCGCACCGTCACCAGCTCGTCAGCCTTCTTCTTGGCGGCTGCCGGCTTGGACTTCGCCTTGGTGCTGCTCGCTTTGCTGGTATTGGCAGCCTTAGACTGAGACATAGAGGTCTTCGCCTTTGGTGATCACTTTATACTGCTTCAGCTTGAGCTTGCGGTCCGAGATGCACTCGCCCGTCATCATATCGTATTCCATGCCATGCCAGGGGCATACGAAATTCATGTCCTTCTCGGAGAAGAACAGGCCCTTGGAGGTCTTGTCGGCGTTCAGGTGTTCTTCCACCCGAGCGATGGTGAGCCCTTCGCAGGCCGGGCCGCCCTGATGCAGGCAGTAGTTGGAATAGGCGAGAATATCGCCCTTGTGCTTGAAGATGCCGATCTCATGCTTGCCGATCCGGACGATCCGGCGATCGCCGTCCTTGAACTCGGCGGCCTTGCAGACGAATTGCTCTGCCATGCGCTCAATCCTCCTCATTGAATTGGTGCGCGGCTCAGACCCGAACATGAGCCACGATGACTTCGGAGGCGAAAGTCTGCCTGAACGACACCAATGTGAACCTTGATAAGCGGAAACACTGTGGTTCCCACGTGACACGGCTGGCCGAACGGCTATGATCCAGGTGGAGTGTGGCCAGCCAGGGTCAGCCAACCGGAAGCCAAAATCCGTGAGCTATCTCAAGGATATCGCCGTATTCGTTCGGGTCGTCGAGCTGAATGGCTTCGCCGCGGCGGGGCGTTCACTCGGGCAGACGGCGCCATCGGTCAGCAAACAGATCGCCCGGCTCGAGGCCGAGATCGGCGTCGCGCTGCTGCATCGCACGACCCACAACCTGTTCCTCACCGATGCCGGCCGCGAATTTTTCGATCGCTGCGTGAAGGGCATCGCGGAGCTGCAGGAAGCCCGTGCGATTGCACTCAGCTACAACGAGGAACTGCGCGGCAAGATTCGGGTACACACGACCCTTGCGGTCGGTCAGGCACTGATCGCACCGGCCATCGTTGCGTTCATGGCCGAATATCCCGCGATTTCGATCGAGCTCGAAATGGGCTCGATGCCGATCAATCCGATGGAATTGCAGGTCGATATCGCGATCCGCACCCGCGGGCCGCGCGAGGCGAGCCCCGGTCACGTCACCATGGGCCGGCGGATATTTGGCCGTGTACGCCATGTGCTGGTGGGGTCGCCGGCCTACCTGGCGCGGGCAGGGCGGCCCCACAGCGTGGCTGAGATCCAAGGGCAGGACTGCCTGGTCTATTTCACGTACTCGACCTTTTCGGAAAGCTGGCTGTTCCACGACGGCAGCCAGGAGATCACGGTGAAGGTGGACCACCCGCGGTTTCGCTCCAACAACTGGTTGGTGGTGCGGGATGCGGCGCTCAACGGGTTGGGCATCGCGCGTCTGCCGGAGTTCGCGGTTCACGACGATCTCGCGACGGGCCGTCTCGTCAGCCTGTTCGAGGACCAGGTCCGTTCGGATCTGCAGGTGCAGGCGGTATTTCCCAAGACCCAGCGGCTGCCGGCCAAGACGCGTTTGCTGCTGGATTATCTGGGGCAGCGGCTGTCGGCGGCGGATGCGCGGCATCGCGGGGCCACCAACGAGCGGGCACTGGCAAGGCCTGTTGCGGTGGCCGGTGCCACGGTTGCGATCGCGGCGACGCGCCAGCCGAAGGCCGAACGCAAGTCGCGTCGCGTCTGAACTCAGCGAAGCCCTTGCCGTCCACCGCTGTGGCGCGCAACAATAGCGGCGTGCAATCAATATCCCGGACAACGCAGCGGAGGACATCGACGATGAGCAAGCTCGGCACCTACGAGACCGTGAAACTCGAGCACGAGAACGGCATCACGTTCGTCGTGATGAACCGCCCCGAGAAGCGCAACGCGATGAGCCCGCAGTTGCACTTCGACATGAACGACGCGCTCGACGACTGCATCATGGACGACGACACCAAGGTCGTGGTGCTGACCGGCGCCGGCCCTGCGTTCTGCGCGGGTCAGGACATCAAGGAATTCTTCCGCGCCAGCGACAAGGATCCCAAGGTGCGCCTCAAGAACCGCCGCGCGTCGCACGGCTGGCGCTGGGAGAAGCTGTCGAAGTTTCCCAAGCCGACCATCGCGATGATCAACGGCTACTGCTTCGGCGGTGCGTTCACGCAGGTGTCCGCATGCGATCTGGCAATCGCCGCCGACGAAGCCGTGTTCGGATTGTCGGAGGTCAACTGGGGCATCATTCCCGGCGGCATCGTGTCGTGGAACGTCGTCAACGTCCTCGGGTTCCGCGACGCCATGTGGTACGCGGTGACCGGCGAGACCTTTACCGGCAAGGAAGCCGCCGCGATCAAGTTCGTGAACAAATCGGTGCCGCTGGCGGATCTTCGCGCCACCACTATGAAGCTCGCGCTGGCGCTGAAGGAAAAGAGCCCGGTCGCGTATCGCTACACCCGCGACGCCATCCGCTCCACGCGCGGCATGACGGTGGAGCAGGCCGCCGATTACCTAAACGCCAAGAGCGATGCGCTGAAGACCGGCGACCCCGAGAAGAACCGCGAAAAGGCGATGACCCAGTTCCTGGACGAAAAGTCGTTCAAGCCGGGATTGGGCAACTTCAAGCGGTAACTTGCGGTGGCGTAGGTTCTGATGTCCCTTGTCAAGCGGTGCGGGCGTGGCTTGGCGGCCGTGCCGCGGATGCGGTCGGATAGTGTAGGGCAGGATCGCGCAGAAGGGGAGGCGGAGCCGGAGACGTCGGTTGGCAAGCTCTGATACGCGGGTTGGATA
>CAMDPA010000369.1 GCA_945903565.1 Devosia equisanguinis
GGTTCGCAGGGCTTGTCGCATCCCGAGCTCTACATTCGCGCGAAGGCGATTGCCAATCGCGAGGCACTCGATGAGCAGGCGTTCGAAGTCTCGCTGGTGCCCTTGATCGAAGGACCGCTCGATATCGACGCGTTGGATGTTCTGGGTCAGGAGACGCTCGAAGAGCTTACCCGGTCTTTGATCGATCTATTTACACGCCCCGAAGTCAACCGCACCGACGCCGTCATGGCCCATGCCCGGCAGTTCTTCCCGAAATTCAGATGGCCGACCAAGACATCGAACACCACCATCGCTCTGCCCGACGTCACGCAGCAAACGCGCGACTACCTTGCTTATGTGCTGCTCGACTTGGCGCATTGCGACCAGACACGCGCCGAAGATGCACTCGCAACGGCACTCGTTATTGTCCGGCAGAGCGGTCTCGATACGGCCTTCCGCAAGATCGCGCGCAAGGAGCTGAAGAAGACGACCGATGAGATGGTCAAGTTCGAGCGGCATGGGTTGACGGTATTGGGTGGAGCGGCCGATGCTTGATGTTCTCGATGCGGTTCCCGAGGCGATCTCCGGGTCCTTGTTCGATCTGCTCGGCGAGTGGCAGGCCGCCAAGTCGATCGGCACCGATGACCTGATTCCGGCCGTGCTGCCGTTGTTTGAGCAAGTACGCCGGCAGCACGAGCAGGGCAACGTCGCGCCGCTCGATGGCGTCGACCGCCTGCGGCTGCACGATGGCCGCGAGCTGTGGTTCAATGCGGCGGACGGCCAACCCGAGCGTGCGGATGCCGATGCCCTGGCCCGGATCGACCAGCCGCAATCCGACGGCATCGACGTCATCGGCGAGATCGACGTCTACGAAGCCGGCGACCGTACCTATGTCGGCAACCGTCGCATCGCCGAGCGCGGGCAGGCGCCAGATCAGCCGCTTTACTACCTCGACTATACGACGTGGGAGATGGCCGCAGGCCATCATGATGCGCTCGCCGACATCTTTGCGCTCGGCATGATTCTGGGGTCGCTTGCGACCCGGCTCGATTTCACCAAGCGCGGCGACTTGCAGCAGTTCCTGGCCTGCCGGCGCAATGTCCATGCCGTCAACCCGCGCATTCATCCCGTGGTGTCGCGGCTGATCGCGCATATGACGGAGATCCGGCGTGTCGACCGCGCGCAGGATCTCGCTGCCATCATCGAGACCCTCGACGACTATCGCCGCGCGGAGACAGACGACTTCGAGGACCGCTTGGGGCAGCTCGAAGCGATCACCGATCCGGCCGAGCGGCGCAAAGAGACGCAGGAGTACTTGCGCAATCGCTTGTTCGAGATCTCACGGCGCAATCGCCTCGTCTATTTCCGGGAAACGACCGGCTCGGCCAACCTCACCGTCGGCTCGCTGCCCTACACCCTTGATTACCGCTCGATCAAAGCCAACCAGCTGCTGGTTGCGACGGAGCGACTTTGCAAGACGCTCGATCGCCACTTCGAGGCTGAGGAGGCCGGCAATTGGTTTCCATTGAAGCAGCATCTGCGCTTCGAGGACTATCCGTTCCTGGCGCCGACCATCGATAAGATCCGGCTGCAGGCCCAATCCGATACCAAGGAGTACGGTTTTTCGCAGCTCCGGCTGGTGCTGGCATACCTGCGTTGGCATAACCTCGTGCGCGACAAGGTCGAACGGATTCATTCGCCGTTGATCCTGCTGCCGGTCGAGATGCGAAAGCTGCGCGGTACCGATGACGGCTTCGAATTCCGGCCGCTGGTATCGCCGCGCGAAGCGGAGATCAACCCGGTACTCCGCCATCATCTGCGGGACGTCTACAACATCGAGCTGCCGGAGACCGTCGACCTGACGAGCTTCGGCAATTTGAAAACGCTGCACGAGACGATGGAACGGGCGATCCAGCGCCGCCACGCCGGCGTCACGATCCACACGGTGGCCAAGCCGCGCATTCAGTTGATCCATCGTACGGTGAAGCGGCAGGTCGAGGACCACAAGCGACGCAAGAGGCGCACGGGGCGCGGACTGAAGGATTATGGCGGTCTCGCCTACTCCTACGATCCCGACAATTTCGCGCCGCTCGGATTGGCGCTGTTCAATCAGCTCGTCCGGGTGATTCCGGCGCCGGGTCGGGAGATGGTCGGCCAGGGCAGCCCCAACGACACGACCGGCAACAACCCGCCCGAGACGGAGCGCGAGACGAGCCGCGATTTCTACTCGATCGACAATGGGCAGGACGGTGATCCCATGAACTGGGAGATCGATCTGACGTCGGTCACGCTGTCCAATTTCAACTATCGCAAGATGAGCCTCGTTCGCGACTATGCGGACCTCAAAGCCGGGCGAGCCGGCAGCCATATCAACTTCGACCGCCTGTTCTCGAGTGACGTTAAAGCGGCTCTCGCAGACGTGGCCAAGCCCAGCTATCTCGAGCGATATCTCGTGCTGCCGAGCGACCCGAGCCAGGAAGCCGCCGTGCTGCGCGCCCGCACCGGCGAGAGCTATGTGATCCAGGGCCCGCCCGGCACGGGCAAATCCCAGACCATCGCCAACCTGCTCGCCGATTTTGCCGCGCGCGGCAAGAAGGTGCTTTTCATCTGCGAGAAGCGGGTGGCCCTCGACGTCGTATTCCATCGGTTGTCGGAAGCGGGCTTCGAGGATCTGACTTGTCTCGTCCACGACACCAAGGGTGACAAGAAGACGTTCGTCGCCGAGCTCAAGCGCATCTACGAAGCTTGGCGAGAGCAGCAGGCCACGCCGACCGTGTCGGCGCGACGGGCCAAGCTGGTGGCTGAGATCGATGCGATGATCTCAGAGTTGGAAGCATTCTCGCGGGGCATGACGGCTCAGGCCGCAGGTGCAGACGTGTCGCTGCGCAGAGTGATTGATCTGGCGGTCGCAAGGGGCCCATCCGGACCGACGCTCGATGCTACCGCGCGCGAAATGCTTCCGGCCTGGACCAGCCTTACGTCTGCCCGCGAGGCGATCCTGGATATCGAACGGATCGCTCAGGCGCGTCTGCCGTCCGCAATGAAGCCGCAGGAGTTGCTGCGCTTAATTCGGTCCGAGATCGCCCGACGCGACCGGCTGCTCGGGTTCCTGACTGAGACAATCCCGTCCGCGCGTGCTGCCCTGGAGGGAATGGGATCCTTGGTGCGGCTTGCTGCCTCCGCAGGCACTGGTGATGCGGGAACATTCGACGAGATTGCGGCGCAGAGCCGACTTGCCGTCGCGATGCGGCAGCTGGCGCAAAGCGAGAAACTCCAGGTACTCGACCGCCACCATACGGAGCGCGCGCGTTTCGAGGAGTCATACGAGCGATTGTCTCGCCGTGGGACCGAGCTCGACGGGCAGGAGAGGGCCGCCACCCATTGGATCACCCGGCTCTCAGCACAGGAGACCGAGATCGCACTTCAGATTTCGCGCCGGCGCGAGGGGCGGTTGTTGTCGTTCTTCCATAGCGACTGGCGAGGGCTTAGGCGCCGCATCAAGGAGTGCCATCGCGGCGATGTGCTGAGCCATGTCCACGTTCTCGAGCAGTTGGCGGCCGAGCATGCGGCGCGCGTCGCCCACGAGAACGATATCAAAGTGATCGCCTCGGCGTACGGCTTCACCGATCTTGGCGCGCTCAGTGATCTTCTGGCTCGCGTCACGAATAGCGCTCACGATCTCTCGGCACCTGAGCGCGCCTTGGTCGACCGCTGCGTTGCCGACCCGACGGCCGCCACGCGCATCGTTCTTGGGCTCGCCAATGAATGCCAGAATCTCGAGCGGGCTGCCGAGCGCCTCGATCAGATCCTCGAGGACTACGGTCGTGTGACACCGGCTGCGCTGGATGCATATCTCGGTGGCCTGCAAAGCAATATGGAGACCGTCGGTGAGCTGCTGCCTCGGCTGATCGAGCTCGAGGAACGTACACCCGACGTCGCGGAAGCCTGGCGCCATCTGGGATTGGGGCTCGATGAACTCGAAACAGCGACGCTGCTCGAAGGCATTGCCCGGTCCTACAAGAGGGCGCCCGATATCGCGCGCTTCGACGGCGTTCGTCTGAAAGCGCTGACGAGCCGTCTGGATAAGGCGCTTATCGAGCTGCGTACGCTGAACGGCCGGCATGCGATCGAAACCTGCCGCGCCAGGTTCCGCGAGAACATGGCTATGGTTCAGGCGACGGGGCGCGGCGCGACCGGTTCGGCCCGGCATGCGGCTTATCGCGACGGCTGCCGTCTTCTCGAGCACCAGTTCGGATTGACGCGGCCGTCGAAGTCGCTGCGCGAGCTTCTGACGGCCGAGTCCGGCTCCGTCCTGCGCGATTTGAAGCCGATCTGGATGATGAGCCCGTTGAGCGTCGCCGATACGCTGCCCTTCATCGATGATCTGTTCGATGCAGTAATTTTCGACGAGGCGAGTCAGATACCGCTCGAAGATGCGGTACCCTCGCTGTACCGCGCCCGCCAGACCATCATCGTCGGCGATGAGATGCAGCTGCCGCCAACGAGCTTCTTTGCTTCGGGCGGCGACGGCGATGAGCCGCTGCCAGACTATCTGGCTTATGCGGTCAGCGCTGATAGCCTGCTCACCAAAGCCGCGAACACGCTGGCATCGACCAAGCTCACCTGGCACTATCGCAGCCGCCACGAAAGCCTGATCAGTTTCTGCAACCGGGCGTTCTACAGCGGTGAGCTCAACACCGTGCCCGGCCGCAGGCCATTGAAGGCCGAGGCCGAGATCGTCGTCGGCGAACTGCCGGTTGCAAAGCGCGCGCAAGCCAGGGTAGCGGATAGCCTACTCGGTCGGCCGGTCAGCATGCACCGGGTCGACGCGGGTGTGTTTCGCAACCAGCAAAACGAGACCGAAGCCGAATACGTCGCCGAGCTGGTCCGCTCGCTGCTGAAAAAGAAGACGGGCAAGAGCATCGGCGTGGTCGCGTTCTCGCAACCGCAGGCGCAGGCGATAGAGGCGGCGATCGATGTGTTAGCTGCGAACGATAAGACATTTGCGAATCTCGTCGAGGATGAGCGCGAGCGCGAGATCGACGGCCAGTTCTCGGGGCTGTTCGTCAAGAACCTGGAGAGCGTGCAGGGCGACGAACGCGACATCATCATCGTCAGCGTCGGCTATGCGCCGGGGCCGGACGGTAAGATGCGCATGAACTTCGGACCGATCAACCAAGCCGGCGGCGAGAAGCGGCTCAACGTGATCTTTTCACGCGCCAAGCACCATATCGCGATCGTGACATCGATCCTGCACAGCCGCATCACCAACGACTACAACATCGGGGCAAACACCCTGAAACAGTATCTCCGTTATGCCGCTGCGGTCTCGACCGGTCGCGAGGACGAGATGCATCAGTGTCTGAACAGTCTTGGCGAAACCAATGTTGACGGCAACGGCCCTGGTGGGGCTGATGATGCGGTCGCCGCCAGAATTGCCACGGAGTTCGAATCCAAGGGTCTCGTCGCCACCCGCAACGTCGGCCACTCGACATTGCGCGTCGACGTCGCGGCACGCCAGCCCGACGAGGATGAGTATGCCCGCGCCATCCTGGTCGACACCGAGGCCCACTATGCGATCCCCGACGTTATCGAGCGCTACGTCACCCGGCCGGCGATCTTCCGCGCCTTTGGCTGGGAGGTGGAGCAAGTGCTTGGGAAGGACTGGGTCCTACGAGATCGGACGTGACGGCGGTGGACAGCAGCGATCGTGAACGATACGGACCGTGCGGCCCCCGATCTTTTGTGTCCCTCGTTGATCTGACAGCGTGATCCGGCGCATCACGAGA
>CAMDPA010000370.1 GCA_945903565.1 Devosia equisanguinis
TCGGTGTGCCGATGAAGGTCGCGCTTGATGATATTCGATAATGGACGAGTGCGCCGCTCCCTTGCGACCAGGTCTCCCTGCGTGGGCTCTGAGCGCGTGTGCATCTGAGCGACGCAATAGCGGATCGCGACGACGCCCGGCGCCGTGACGGCTGCATAGGTTCGGTCGCCGTAAACGGTTCAGGCCGCGCGACGCTCGTAGCGATGTCGCAGGGCGACGAGTTCGAGTTCCAGCGAGGCGCGGCTACGAACGCGGAACAAGAGCAGCGAACCGAGGGCGGACAGAAGCGTGAGCATGCCGATGACGGTATGACTGCGGCGCCGGAAACTCTATGCTTTCTTGGCGTTTTGGAGTTTTGAGTAAGGACAAGAACAGAACGCCATTTATCGATTGCATTTCAAGGAGTTGCCGACGATCAATCGGTCAACGTTGGGACACTACTGAGTTGCCTCGTCTTCTACGTCGAGGAACCGCTTGAGCTGGAGCCTTCCCGATCCTTCGCCCCGGCCTTCTGGAACGCCTGCTGAGCCCAAGAGCAGGCCTCGGCCATCGCAGAGTCGGCACCGCCAACGACGCCCACCCAAAACAGAAAGCCGTGGTTCATGCCGGGCCAGCGGGTGATTTTGGTTGGCACGCCAGCCGCCCGCAGCTGCATTCCGTAGAGCTCGGCCTCGTCGCGCAAGGGATCATACTCCGCGCTTGTCACGTAGGCCGGCGGCAAGCCGGTAAGGTCGCGCGCCCGCAGCGGGGAAGCATACGGATTCTCCGCCTCCTCCGGGTTGGTAAGGTAATGCGCCCAGAACCACTCCATGGTGTCGCGGGTCAGCCCGTAGCCGGCGGCGTTCTCGGCGTAGGAGGGGGTCCCCGGCGTATGATAGTCGGTCACCGGATAGAGCAGCATCTGGCCGCACAACCTGGGCCCGCCTTCGTCCCGAACGCGTAGTGCGGTGACCGCGGCCATGTTGCCGCCAGCGCTGTCTCCGGCCACCATGATGAGCGCCGGGTCGATGCCGATTTCGACGGCGTTGGCCTCTGCCCAGCGTGTCGCCGCGAGGCAGTCATCCAGACCGTTCGGGAACTTGTGCTCGGGGGCAAGCCGGTAATCGACTGACACCACCACGCAGCCGATGCCTGCCGCCAGGTTGCGGCACATGCCGTCGTGCGTATCGAGACTGCACAGCACGAAGCCGCTGCCGTGGAAGAACATCATCAGGGGGAACGGTCCACTGCCGGCAGGTGTGTAAATGCGAAGCCTGATCGACCCGCCCGGGCTGTCGATGCTGCGCTCCAGAACCTTCGCCACCTGGGGGGACGGGGCCATAAGGGCGATGCGCGCCTCATACTGTCGCCGCGCCTCGGCCACCGGCAGCGTGTGTGTGGCGGGCACACCGGTTCCCCGCTCCAGCAATGCCTGGATTTGTGGGTCTACGGGCATGGTCTCTTCCCCTTCTGCAGGACGTCTGATCTGAGCGATAGGTATCATGCCTGTGACGGTATGACTGCCGGCGCGAACAGCTCTATAGTTTCCAGGTTTTCCGGCGTCTTCCAATCGGCCCGGAAGTATAATCAGGAGATCAACATGCGTCGCGGTTTCCGGCTCTACGCATCAACGATTGCCAGCCGCGTAAACATCGAGAGCCGACCCGAAACGCGGCGCCTTGTGGTCGCGGCCGTGCCCGTCAAGCCGTAGGCCGGGTCGCATGCTCAAACCCATGATGCACCTAGCACAGTTCCTGGTGCATGGACCGACCTATCACAGCCTCGCCATGTGGCGGCATCCTCGCACCGCGGAAGCGGGGTACGACTGGACGCAGCCCGAACTCTACCAGCACATCGCTCGCGTTTGCGAGAGAGCCAAGTTCGACATGGTCTTCTTTGCCGACCTCAATTACATCTCCGACACGTTCGGCGGTTCTATGGCGCCAGCACTGCGCAATGCAACGCAGGCGCCCGAGCACGATCCGATTCCTCTGCTGTCCTTCATGGCGGCCGTCACCACCCGCATCGGACTCGGCGCCACTTACTCGGTCAGCCACCAGCACCCCTTCCATGCGGCCAGGCTGTGGGCAACGCTCGATCACCTGACGCGCGGGCGGGCGGCGTGGAACGTCGTAACCACCCTCAACCACAACCAGTCAGCCAACTTCGGCGAGGAGCTGAAGCCGACCGACGAGCGATACGACCGCGCCCACGAATTCATGGAGGTCTGCCGCAAGCTGTGGGCGAGCTGGGACGAGGATGCCGTGGTGATGGACCGCGAGGCCGGCGTCTTTGCCGATCCGGCCAAGGTGCATCGCATCGATCACGAAGGCCGCTTCTTCAAGTCGCGCGGCCCCTTGAACGTGGTGCCCTCGCCGCACCGCGGGCCCGCCATATTGCAGGCCGGCACCTCGGGTAAGGGCCGAGAGTTCGCCGCGCGCTATGCCGATGCGGTATTCGCCATCCAACCTTACCTCGCGGGCGCCAAGGCACTCTACGACGACATCAAGCGCGGCGTGGTCGAGTCGGGCCGCAAGCCGCAGGACTGCAAGATGCTGTTCGGTGTGCAGCCGATCGTCGGCTCGTCGCGCGCCGAGGCGGCGGAAAAGCAGGCCGAGCACAATGCCTTGGTGCCGCTCGAAGGCGGGCTCGCCATCCTGTCCGGCCATCTCGACTTCGACCTGGCGACGCTGCCGCTCGACACAATCATGGCGCATCGCACGGAACCCAAGCTGCAACGCATGCAGACACGCTATCGCTCGATGTCCGGCGAGCTGCTGACCTTGCGGCAGGTGGCCCAGAACCATGGGCAAGCCGTCGGCTTGCCGCAAATGGTAGGCACACCCTCCGACGTGGCCGACCAGCTCGAGGCTTATTTTGACGCCGTTGGCGGTGACGGATTCATGATTTCGCCGATCTATTCGCCGGGCGCGATCGAGGAGTTTGCCGAGTTGGTGGTGCCGGAACTGCAGAGGCGCGGCCGATTCCGAATGGATTATGTGGGCGCCACGCAGCGCGACCACTTGAACCAGGAGCTCTGACCAAGGATGCGCTCGCCCAGATCCGGGCCGGCAAGCTGAACGCGCTGGCCGTCACATCGAAGAAGCGCCTGGCGATCCTGCCCGACGTGCCAACCTTCGAAGAATCCGGCTATCCGGGCCTGCTCTCGAGCACCTTTTACGGTCTGCTCGGCCCGGCTGGCCTGCCGCGCGAGGTGGTCCTGCGGCTCAACGCGGCAGTCGTCGCGGCGGTGGCGCGCAAGGAGCTCGCCGAGCGATTGGTGGCGCTGGGTTACGAGATGGCGTCAAACACGCCGGAGCAGTTTGCGGCGTTCCTGCGCGACGATAGCGCCCAATGGCTTCGGCTGACCAAGATGACCGGCGCGAGCGCCGAGTAGCTTCCGGCTTGCCAGTAAGGCACGATACGGCTTGGGATGGCCATCTTCCGGAAGAGAATGGAGCGCGTCGTGAGTACAACAAGGATCGATGAATCCGAACTTGCCGTCCTGCTGGGCCGCGCCGGCCTGAAGCTCACCCCCGATCAGGTCCGCGAGATCCTGCCCGGCGCCGAGCTCTTCCGCGGGATGATCGCGCGCATCAATGCGCCCCTGCCCCGCGAGGCCGAGCCTGCGCTCACCTTCGATGTGGAGCAGAAATAATGTCGGCGGTCCTGACCATCGCCGAAGCCGGGCGGCGCCTCGCGGCCAAGCAGCTGTCCCCGGTCGAGCTTGCGAAGACCCACCTCGAGCGCATCCGCCGCCTCGATCCCCAGCTAAAAGCGTTCCTGCTTCTGACCGAGGAGCGCGCGCTGGCCGATGCGGCGGCGGCGGAAGCGCGGCAGATGTCGGGGCAAAGGCGTGGTCCGCTCGACGGCATCCCGATCGCGCACAAGGACATTTACAATACCGCCGGCATCCGGACTACGGCCCATTCGAAGCTGCTGCAGGACAATATCCCGGTGCGGGACGCCCACACCGTCAAGAAGTGGGCCGATGCCGGAACCGTCATGCTGGGCAAGCTCGCCACGCACGAGTTCGCCTTTGGCGGCCCCTCCTTCGACCTGCCGTGGCCGCCCGCGCGCAACCCGTGGAACACCGACCATTTCACCGCCGGCTCCTCCTCGGGCACCGGGGCCGCGGTGGCCGCGGGCCTGATCCTGGGAGGAACCGGCTCCGATACGGGTGGGTCGATCCGCGGGCCGGCTGCGCTCTGCGGCATCGCCGGCATCAAGCCGACCTATGGCCTGTCGAGCCGCGCCGGCATCCTGCCGCTTGCCTTCACGCTCGATCATGCGGGCCCAATGGCCTGGACGGCCGAGGACTGCGCGCTGCTGCTGCAGGCCATGGCGGGCCATGACCCGGAAGACCCGGCCAGCGTCGATCGCCCGGTCGCCGATTTCACCGCCGGCCTCGGCAAAGGCGTAAAGGGGCTGCGCATCGGCGTGGTCCGGCATTTTTTCGAGACAGACCATCGCGCCTCGGACGCCACCCGCGCCGGCATCGACGCGGCGATGGATTTCTTTCGCAAGGAAGGGGCGGAAGTCCGGGACATCACCCTGTCTCCGGCGGCCGACTACTCCGCCGTCGGCTATCTGCTCATGATCACCGAGGCCTTCGCCCTGCACGCCCCTTGGATGCGTGAGCGCTTCATGGACTATGGCGAACTGTTTCGCGACCGCATCGCCCTTGCCGCGACGGTGAGCGGTCCGGACATGGTGCAGGCGGTTCGCCGCCGCCGTGTGCTCTGCCAGGAAATGGCTGAAGCGATGGAGAACCTGGATATCATCGTGAGCGCCTCGCAGCCCGGCGAAGCGCCGCGCATCGACGCCTTGACCAAGTGGACGAACATGGAGAAGCCGTCGTTCACCATGCCGTTCAACGTCACCGGCTTTCCGGCCATCAGCATCTGCACCGGCTTTGGCGCCGGCGGCCTTCCCGTTGCCCTGCAGCTGGCCGGCAAGCCGTTTGCCGAACCGCTGCTGTTTCGGGCAGCACACGCCTATGAAACCGCGATGCCGTGGCGTGGCAGGCGCCCAGCGATGGCCGAATGATCGGCGCGGCCGCTACTTCTTCAAAATATTTCAGAACAGCGCATCGGGCTCATCACTATACCGCTCAGCCCGCGCGGCGGTCGGCAGGGTAACCTCGCCACGCCAGCGTTTTAAGCATCGCGACGGTACCGAGGACAAACGTCATTGGTTATTTGTGCAAGCGAGAATAGATGAACTTCCACGCCGCCGCGCCGACGTTTCGTTCATACACCTCTTGATCGCAGTCTTCCGCGCACGATCTTCTCTGGAGTGAATGCGATCGGGAGGGCGAGTCTCTGGCTCCGCCCGAGGCCGCGTGTCAGGATCGACTCATGAGTTTGAAGAGACGCTCTCTTAAGGCCGGGGAACGCGTGCGGATTGGGCGGCACATGGTCAGCGTGCCGACCGCGCCCTCGATGACGGACCCGGACCGGCCCACACGAGTAAGCGGGCCCGCCGGCGACTCCGATCGACAGCCGTCGATCGATTACAACGCGGTCCAGCATCTCGACCGCGTGCATGCCATCTTCCGTCCGATGAGTAGCGAGAACTTGGCACCAGGCCTCGAGCGCTTCATCGGTAGGGAGGGCATCTTTCGACGCGTAGGTGAAGCCGATTTGGCATCTCACGGGGCACCGGCAATGATGCAATGTCCGCCGCATTGGTCGAACGGCGTCACCTGGGTGTCTATCCGCGATCTGAAAATTTTGGCTCTTCCGGGAATCGAGTGGGTGATTTTGGGGGAT
>CAMDPA010000371.1 GCA_945903565.1 Devosia equisanguinis
GGCCCAGGGTTCCCCGAGCAGGCGCCGTCGGTGTAGATCACGACCGTCGGCTTGTCGGATGCGTCGTCTTTGGTATCGGCCATAATGTCAGCTTTCCAATCCGTAGGCGGCTGCCGTGACCAACTCGCGATGGCATCGGATACGCTGCACATAGTCGTCGGGGTCATGCGGCTTGACGATGGCGTCCGCAGGCGTTTCCAGCCAGTCGTATGAGCGGGTCAGCAGGAAACGCAGCGCCGCACCGCGCGCCAGCAGAGGGACAGCCGCCTGCTCATCCTCGTTCAACTTCCGCACCCGCTGATACCCGTCGAACATCGCTTGTCCCTTGGCGCGGTCGTATCTGCCGGCGGCGTCGAAGCACCAGGCATTGAGGCAGACCGCAAGGTCGTAGGCGAGCGTATCGTTGCAGGCGAAGTAGAAGTCGATCACGCCCGACAGCCGCCCGCCGAGAAAGAACACGTTATCCGGGAACAGATCTGCGTGGATAACTCCCTGCGGTAGTCCCATGGGCCAGACGGGCAGCAGCGTCGCAAGTTCTTCCTCGATCAGGCCGCGCAGCCCGGGTTGAACCTGATCGGCACGCGCCGAGAAGCGGGCGTACAACGGCTGCCAGCCGGACGGTCCAAGCGCGTTGGCGCGTATGCGTGGGTAGTCCAGCCCAGCCAGATGCATGCGCGCCAGCATCTCGCCAAGCAGTGCGCAGTGACTTACGCCGGGCTGGCGAACAGACAGTCCGTCGAGGAACGTGCAAACGGCCGCCGGCCGCCCCGCCAAGACGCCGACCTGGTCGCCCCTGGCATCGCGCACGGGCAGCGGACAGGCGATGCCCTTGCCGGCGAGGTGCTCCATCAGGCCCAGATAAAACGGCAGATCCTTAACATCCACGCGCTTTTCATAAAGCGTGAGGATGTAACGGCCCGTGGTGGTCACGAGCAGATAGTTGGTGTTCTCGACACCTTCCGCGATGCCCTTGCACGACGTGAGTTCGCCCAGGCCGTGGCCTGCAACGAACCGCGCAAGGTCGTGATCGGCGACTTGGGTGTAGACGGCCATGCGGGGATCTGTGCGGGTTCGAGCGCTGAGGGAAGGCGGCGGCGAGAGTGGTCAGGTCACTGCGGTACAGGTTGCCGCAGCTCGCGGGGAACGTTGAAGGCGATGTGCTCCTCAGCCGTCACCACGTCCTCGATGACGACATCGAAGCGCGTGCGCAAGGCCGCCACGATTTCCTCCACGAGACTTTCAGGCGCCGACGCACCGGCGGTCAGTCCCACCGTGCGCACGCCGGCAAGTGCGTCAAGATCGAGTTCGGCACCGCGTTGGGTGAGAAACGCACGTGCGCAGCCCTCGCGGCGGGCAACCTCGACCAGGCGCAACGTATTCGAGCTATTGGGCGCGCCCACGACGATCAACGCATCGCAACGCGCTGCGATCGCCTTGACTGCGGCCTGCCGGTTGGTGGTGGCGTAGCAGATGTCCTCCTTGTGAGGACCCGCGATCGTGGGAAACCGTTCCCGCAGCACGGCGATGATCTCCGCGGTATCGTCCACCGAAAGTGTGGTCTGCGTGGCCCAGGCCAGTCGATCCGGATCGCCCGCCACGAACCGCCGCGCGTCCTCGACCGTCTCGATCAGGCTGACCGCGCCCTCGGGGAGTTGCCCCGTGGTGCCGATCACCTCGGGATGCCCGGCGTGACCGATCAACAGGATATGCCGTCCAGCGGCTTGCTGACGCTCCGCCTCCTTGTGGACCTTGGACACCAGCGGGCACGTTGCATCGAGGAAATGCAGGTTCCGGAACCGTGCCGCAGCCGGAACCGACTTCGGCACGCCGTGCGCCGAAAAGATCACGGGTTGATCAGTTTCCGGGATCTCGTCCAACTCCTCCACAAAAATGGCGCCTTTGGCCTTCAACTGATCCACAACGAACTTGTTGTGGACGATCTCGTGCCGAACGAACACCGGCTTGCCGTAGCGGGCAAGCGCCAGCTCCACGATCTGGATCGCGCGGTCGACGCCCGCGCAAAAGCCGCGTGGGGCGGCGCGCAGCACGGTCAGGCGCGGCAGGGCGCGGCTGGCGTCGCGGGGGGAAGTGGCGGGTTCGGCGGGCATAGGGTTCGCTGTGTCGGCCTGTTGGAGTTGCAGTGGCGTTCATGCGCCACGAGTAGGCTAGGTGTTGGATAATGGTGCTACGCGCTTGGCCATTGGCTGTCGAGAGTGGTACTGGTGATTCCTGGTGGGGTTTAGGTATCCAGGTCGCGTTCGGAATATGCGTAGGGCCGGCGGGAACGCGGGCACTGCGCGGCAACTTGTCAGCCGTATTCGGGTGGACCAATTGATGCCAGGGCGACACGCCAATACGCAGAGATACGCGCTGATCCTAGCCGGGGTTACGTCGGCGGGGATATTGGCCGGCTGCGGGCTTGGCTCGTTTACGTCGGGCCTGGGCGGCGGCCTTGGCGGTGGAGCGGCCACGACCGAAAGCGCCAAGGTCACTGACGACGAACTGCTGGCGGCGGCGCGCGGCGATGGCGCGTTCAACGGCTCGCTCGGCGAGATCTCGGCGAACTGCCCGCGCATCGTGGTTCCCGCCCGCGACAATAACGTGACCATCTACGAATCCGGCCGTGCGGGCGACGCACTGGCTGTCATGCACCGTGGCGAGCTGTCCAAGACAGCGCGCGAATGTCAGATCGAAGGCAACCGCGTCACCGTGAAATACGGCTTCTCCGGTCGCGTGCTGCTCGGCCCCAAGGGCCGCTCAGGCCTAATAGCACTGCCTGTGAAGGTCGCGGTGAACGACGCCAAGCGCGAACCGATCCGCGCGGAGAACATGCGCATCGAGACCGCAGTAAGCCTCGACAAGCCGATCGGCTATTTCTCCGCGGTGCGCACCGTGACGTTCGAATTGCCGGTCGGCAGCAGGCCCGGCGAGTTCGAGATCAACGTCAGCTTCGACCGCAATATTCCCGGCGCGGGCTGATCGGCCGGGCGAGAGGGCTCTCATCCCTCGCCCAGCCAACGGCCGGTGGGGATCCATGCTGTTGCCTGCGCCTCCATGCGGTACTCGTAGACCCAGGCCGTGACCGTAGTGCCCTCGCCCAATGCGACTGGCCGCAACACACGCTCATACTCGTTATGCGGATGTTGGCCCGGCACGATGCCCTCGTAGGCATCGAGCCAACGCAGGGTGCGTTCAGCGTCGCTAAGTTCGAGCAGCTCGCCGTGGACGACATCGTCGGTGCCGACGGACGGCACCAGACCCGGATACCGCCCCAGATTGAAGAGCCGGCCCGCGGTGCAGGCGCTACCGAGGACCTTCGATTCCCGCGCCAGACGCGCCCTTTGGGCACGCCCCGTCGTGCCGCGATCGCCGGGCAACAGCGTGCCGTAGACGAACAGGAAATGGCAAACCTGGGTCATGCTTTGCTGTGAAGACATCGCCGGTCACGGAAATCTGATGCGGTAGTGGCTGCCGAAAGCCGTGCCAAGGCCTATACTCGCACCGCTCGAACGGCACCGTCACTGCATCCGTATAATGCCGGCACGCGGGAGCGCGCAGCAGCAAACTTGATCCCGATCACACTACAGCCCTGCAAGGAAATTGCGCCATGATCGAATCCATTGCCGTCGCCGTCGCCTGCGCCGTCGCAGGTACTGCGATGCTCGCGTGCGCTGAGCCCGCCGATGCCCGAGCCGCGAAAGCGAAGGCTAAGAAGGCCCAATCCTCTCAGGCGACGCGGCAGACGACGCGCGTTGCACTGCGTGACGGCGGTTGGGACGCGTTCCCCGGCCAGCCCGGCTTCCGTGACCGCGCCACGATCTACCACCCGAATGGTCGCCTGAACGGCAAGGAGCTGTTTGACAGCATCGCGGACCGCGCCGGCAACGCTGGCGAGTAGGCCGCGCCGCTGGTTCCGCACGAGGCGAAAACATCCGCTTGCTTCGAGACTGGCCGTGAACCCCATGCGCGGCGGTTCGCGGCCAGAATTGTTTTCACCACGAGTCGGAATGCGCATCTCGCGTTCGTCCTTGGACCAGATGCACATCGAGTTCGCAGAATTGGTCAACCCAATTCCTTAGCGGGACGTCACATGGCCCGAGTCGACTTCACGCCAAATCTGGCCCGCCACGTCAGCTGTCCGGCCTGCGAAGCCGCGGGACAGACGGTCGGCGAGGTCCTGGAGGCGATCTTTGCCGCCAATCCCTTGCTGCGCAGCTATGTGCTCGACGATCAAGCGGCATTGCGGCGGCACATGTCCGTGTTCATCGACGGACACCAGGTCAAGGATCGGGCCAAGCTGTCCGATCCCGTGGGGCCCGATGCCCGGATCTATGTGGCCCAGGCCCTTTCGGGTGGGTGAGGAGAATTCGCAAAAGGAGACCGGACATGAGCGACAGCATACTTGTTGCAACACGCAAAGGGCTTTTCACCGTCGAGCGCGCCGCTGCCCGCCCGCAAGGTTGGAAGATTAGTCGCGCCGAATTCCTCGGGGACAACATTTCCATGGTCCTTGCCGATCCCCGCGACGGTCAGCGCTACGCAGCGTTCGATCACGGCCACTTCGGTTGCAAGCTGCATCGTTCAGCCGGGCCCGGAAAGAGTTGGGAGGAGTGAGGCGTTCCCGCCTACCCCAAGCAGCCCGAAGGCGAGGTCGACACCGACCCGATGGGCCGCACGATCAAGTGGTCGCTGGTCAAGATGTGGGTGCTCGAAACGGGCGGTCCGAAGCAGCCGGCCGTGTTGTGGTGCGGGACGCTACCGGGCGGCCTGTTCCGGTCGCGGGATCACGGTACGAGTTGGGAATTGATCCGCAGTCTGTGGGACCAGCCCGACCGCAAATTCTGGATGGGCGGCGGCTACGACGTACCCGGCATTAACTCCGTCGCCGTCGATCCGCGCACCGCCGATACCGTGCGCGTCGGTCTTTCCTGCGGCGGCGTCTGGATCACGCGTGATGGTGGCGCGACCTGGGTGGCCAACACCAAGGGCATGCGGGCCGACTAAGCGCCGCCCGAGCATGTCGAAGCACCCGCCGCCCAAGACATTCACCGCATGGTGCAAGGCGTGAATGACCCCGACACGTTCTGGGTGCAGCACCACAAAGGCATCTTCGTCAGCCGCGACGGCGCAGAAAGCTGGCGCGAGATCACCAAGGCGGGACCATCTACGTTCGGCTTCACCGTTGCCGTCGATCCCCTGGATGCGGCGACCGCCTGGTTCGTGCCCGCGATCAAGGACGAAAAGCGCATTCCCGCCGACGGCCGCATGGTGGTCACCCGCACCCGCGACGGCGGCAAGACCTTCGAGACGTTCGGTGCGGGCCTGCCCGACAGCCACGCCTATCACCTCGTCTACCGTCATTGCCTCGACGTTGACGGCAGCGGCAAGCGCCTGGCGATGGGCTCGACCACGGGCGGATTGTGGGTGTCCGAGTCGGCAGGCGAAAGCTGGACATGCATCTCGCGCGATCTCCCGCCGATCCACTGCGTGCGGTTTGTGGGGTGAGGGGGACCCAGTGAGGGCGTGGCGCCAATACGTCAACGATAACACTCCCACCCTCACGCGGTTTCCCGCGCAAGGATGGAAGTGACTCAGGGGCGCGGGGCGACAGATGTCCGCGTTAGGACAGATCGCAAAAAAGCTGAATCGTGATCTGTGTGCGTGCGACCGTGTGACTCGGCAGCGCGGGATTCCTTGTCCCGGCGAA
>CAMDPA010000372.1 GCA_945903565.1 Devosia equisanguinis
CCCCGCGATGAACGCGCGTTGCTCGAACGCAACCTTGACTACCCCGAGGAGACCGCCGGCCGCCTGATGCAGGCCGATCTCGTGGCTGTCGCGCCGTTCTGGACGGTGGGGCAAGTCATCGACTTCATGCGCGAGACCGATGATCTGCCCGACGACTTTTCGGAAATTTTCGTCGTCGACCCCTCCTACAAGGTGCTCGGGTCCGTCGACCTGTCGCGGGTGCTTCGCTCGAAGCGCCACGTCAAGGTCGATGAGATCATGGACCGCGACCGCGCCACGGTTCTGGCGACCGCGGACCAGGACGAGGTCGCGCGCAAGTTCCAGCGCTACGATCTGATGTCGGCGCCGGTCGTCGACGAGAACCAGCGCCTCGTCGGCGTGTTGACGGTCGACGACGTTGTCGAGGTCATTACCGACGAAGCGGAGGCGGACATCAAGGCGCTGGCCGGCGTCGGCACGGAATCGATGAACGACACGGTGGCCGCGACCGCGCGCAGCCGCGTGCCGTGGCTCGTCGTCAATCTCGGCACCGCGATCATCGCGTCGCTGGTGATCAAGCAGTTCGATGCCACGATCGAGCAGATGGTGGCGCTTGCCGTCTTGATGCCGATTGTCGCCTCGATGGGCGGCAATGCCGGCACCCAAACGATGACCGTCACGGTGCGCGCGCTGGCGACCGACAAACTCGGCCGCGTCAACGCGATGCGTGTGATCCTGCGCGAGGCCGGCGTCGGCCTGCTCAACGGTCTCGTGCTGTCGATCCTGATGGCTGTCGTGGTGCTGATCTGGTTCGGGTCGAGCGGACTCGGCCTGGTGATTGCCGCCGCGATGATCGTCAACCTGATGGCGGCCGCGCTGGCCGGCATTCTGATCCCGCTGGCATTTCACGAATTGAAACTCGACCCCGCCCCCGCCGCCGGCGTGTTCGTCACGATGGTGACCGACGTCGTCGGCTTTTTCGCATTCCTCGGCCTCGCCACGTTGTGGCTGGCGAAGTAGGCGGGCGCGACCATCCCCACTTCCCGTGGAGGCCTAGCGAGACGGGAGCGGGCCGACGCCAGACAACGGTGACACCAGACACCGGTGCGAGGCGTCCGCACGCGCGACGCCTTGACTTTGCGTTGCTCATCGCTTGCGTGGCGAAAAGTTGCCCCGGTCGATGCCCGAGGAAAACCCGAAGTCACCGGGCCGAGAACGAGAAGGTGCGTGCGCGATGCGATTGATCCGAAGGGGAAGTGGCGATGCGCGCGCCTCTCCCTCTGCCCGTCCTTACGGGGAGAGGGACGGCGTGAGGGGCGGAAGCTTGCTCGGAGCCCGTGAGCCACGTCCGCTTACCCTCTGATCTCGAACGAAAACGAACAAGTCGAGCCTGAGTCGGCAGTGGGCCTAACCGGCCCCGCTTTACCGCGGCGTACGCCTATTCTTGTATTCTTGCGTCCGCTGCTGGAGGTCGTGCGGACGGAAATATCGTTGCGAGCGCTCCCGCAGCAGCCACAGATTCGGACTTCAACTGCCGCATCGGGATTTGACCGAAACGCCGCCCAAAAAGCGGGTCGGATTCGCGCGTGGCTTATGACGCAAATCAGGTCGCAGGCAGCACCGCCAAAATCGCCTCGTGGGTCGCCCGCTTGCGGTAGTCCGGATCGATGAAGCGTTCCAGCACGATGCCGTCGCGTCCGATGACGAAGGTTGCGGGTATCGGCAGAACCCAGGCATCGCTGGCTTGCGAGCGGGAGATGTCCCAGCCGCCAGCCGTCATCGCCGTGCGCTTATCCTCGGGCACCTTGATGGCGACGTTGATCGACAAGGCATAGCCGCTGTCGAGATCGGTCAGGATCGGGAAATCCGCTTTTGCATCAGCACGGAGTTCGGCGTTGAACTGGGCAAGATCGGGCGTGATCGCCACGATCCGCGCATGCCGGGGTGCCAACTTGGGCGACAGCTGCGCCAGCGCGTCGGCGTTGATGCGGCAATACGGGCACCAGCCGCCGCGGTTGAACGACAGCACGACCGGTCCGTCGGCAAGTAGGCCATCGAGCGAAACGAGCCGGCTGGCCTGATCCGGGAGCAAGAACGGTGGCATCGGCTCACCGGGTCGCGGCGCGCTTTGACCCACCTCGGCGGTCCGAAGCCTGGAGATCATCCGCTCGACGATCTCGGTGAATTCAGGCGCGAGCGAAGCAACGTCGTCTGCAAACGCCTGAAGTCGCACGGCGAGAGGTGCGTCCATGCTGCGGCATCGGGTGGTGCAGCGTTCCAGCTCCTCTGCAATCGACATTCCGGTCATGGCACACGTCCTTCACACGGCTGCAAATGGTCCGGCACAGTCAACCCTACCGGCCATCGTCCTCGTTCGCAGCCAGGATCTGCTTCCAGTTCGCGGATCGTACGAGCTGTATGAGGGCGGCGGCCGCCGGGGAATGCTGCCGTCCGACGACAGAATAAAGCAGCGTCGGGGCCTCGAGCTCCAGATCGCTGATGGGCAACGACTTCAGGTCTTCGTGGCGCGGCGTGGTGGCTGGCATGATACTGATGCCGAGGTTGGCCCGGATCATCTCCAAGGTGTCGGCGTCGGAGGCCAGCAAGTCGCCGGGCGTCTGGCGAATGCTGCTCTGCGCCAGGAGCTCGCAGAAGCGCGGCGACAGCTCGCAATAGGGCCGGGCGAGCAGGCGTTCATCGGCGAGATCGCGCAGCATCACGGACTCGCTGTTGGCCAGCCTGTGCGTCCGGTGCACGATAAGACGGTGCGGGCATGCGAACAGAACCCAGCTCTTGAAGCGGTCCCAGTCGGCGTCGAGCGGTCCTGCGAGCCCCAGCTCGAAGTCGCCGGTCTTTACTTGCATGGCGACGTCCGGTGCCGAGCCGCGGAAAAACTTCAGCTCGACGCCAGGGAATGCCTCCATCAGCCCGGCAAGCGGCTGGATGATCAGCCGCAGATCCACCGTGCTCGACAACGCCAGCCTGAGTGGCGCCACGCCGCCCTTGCGATATGAGGTCGCGAGCACCTTGGCAGACGCAGCGGCATCGTAGGTTTGCTGAAGCAGCGGCTGCATCATCCGGCCAAGTTCGGTCGGGTGGGTCAGGGATCGCTCGCGGCGAAACAGGTCGCCGCCCAGCTCTTCCTCCAGCTTGATTATGGCGCGCGACAGGGACGGCTGGGAGACGTTGCACTCCTCTGCCGCCTGCGTGAAGTTGAGCGTTCGTGCCACCGCCAGAAAATAGCGGACTTGATGCATCTCCATGATTGCCTCGTCAGAGCGTGGAGGATGCCAGGGCAATTCCTGTAATGCGCAACCTATACACCATTTTGACGATATTCAGCAGCTCGAATCTGCGTCGTCAAACTTCATTTACTTAACGGCCATGCGGCTTGCCGATCGAGTAGCCATAGATCTCGCCCATCGAAGTTTGTCGGTCCAGGTTGGGACATCATGCACCAAAGCTATCGGCGCCCATGTTAGATTTGCCTCTCCCCTCGATGATCTCCAACTAGCGCAGCTGAAGCAAAGACCAGAGAAACGAACAACAGGAGATACTGCGTTGTGACAGACCGGCGGCAGAACGCACAGATGTTGGCACAGGCCCTTGCCCAGGCGGACGCCAGTGACGCGTCCCTCGATGCGAAGCTGGCGGCATATGTTGCGCGCTCGCGCGAGATTCTTCCCGAGGTGCTGGCCGCCTATGACCGCCTGGTGGCTCGTTTGGAGAGGGCAGGCGCCGGTAGTGGCGCTCCCGGTGTCGGTGAGGAGTTGCCGGCATTTGCGCTGGCAGATAACACCGGCCGGCTCGTCCATCTGGAGCAACTGTTGGCACACGGGCCTGTCGTCATCAGCTTCAATCGCGGCCATTGGTGTCCCTACTGCCAGCTCGAGTTGCGGGCGCTGATGCGGGCCGCGCCGCACCTGCAACAGCGGCAGGTGGAGATCGTGTCGATCGTGCCGGAAACCGGCGACCATCGTGACAAGCTCGTCCGCGACCACGGGCTGCCGTTTCGCGTGCTGACCGACGTCGATCTCGGCTACACGCTCTCTTTGGGGCTGATGATTGCCGTCAACGCCGAGGTGATCGAGATCTATCGCGAGCTTGGCATCGATTTGCCGCGTTTCCAGGGGCAGGAGGGCTGGTTCCTGCCAATCCCGGCGACTTACGTCGTCGACCGCAACCGGCGCATCAAGGCCGGGTTCGTGAGCCCGGATTTCCGCAGGCGCATGACGCTCGAGCAGATCGAGGCCGCGCTCGGCGCCTGACCCAGTGCCTCGCCGGGCATGCTCAAAGGCTATCGAATTCTGCGTAATCCGGCATTTCTCATTATATCTCCCATCCGGCAGAGTTGCTGTTGAGCCGAACCGGCCAGCGGGCGCGCCTTCATGCGCCAACATCAACAGGAGCGAGCCATGGCGCAAGACATGTCGTCATCCGACAAACCCGCGAAGTGCAATGGCGCATCGCATAGCGCTGCCGGCGCCGGCCGGATCGTCGTCGTATTCCAGGGCGGCGGCGCGCTCGGCGCCTATCAGGCCGGCGTGTACCAGGCGCTCCATGAGAGCGGGATCGAGCCCGACTGGGTCATCGGCACCTCGATCGGCGCGATCAACGCGAGCCTGATTGCCGGCAACGCCCCAGAGGAACGCCTACCGGCGCTGGAGGCGTTCTGGCGGCGCGTGTCCAAGCACCAGCTCCCACTCGGAGTCGATGCGAGCGTGTGGCAAAGCATGTCCTTCGCGCACACCGTGAGCTGCGGCATCCCCGGCTTCTTTTCGCCCAACCTCTGGGCGCACCTGGGTGGCCATATCAAGCTCGGCGCCGAGAGCGCGGGCTACTACTCGACCGAGCCGTTGAAGCAAACGCTGGAGGATCTGGTCGACTTCGAGCGTATCAACCGAGGCGGGCCGCGGCTCACCATCGGTGCGGCGCTCGTGCGGACCAGCCAGATGCGCTACTTCGACAGCCGCGATACGCCACTCGACGCGCGCCACATCATGGCCTCGGGCGCACTGCCGCCTGCGTTCCCCGCCGTGCGCATCGACGGCGAGCTGTATTGGGACGGCGGCATCCTCTCCAACACGCCGGCGGAAGCGATTTTCGATGACTACCCACGCTTCGACTCGCTGGTTTTTGCTGTGCATCTTTGGAACCCGGTCGGGCGCGAGCCGGAGACGATGTGGGACGTGGCGCACCGTCAAAAGGATGTCCAGTATTCGAGCCGGATCGCCAACCACATCGCGCGGCAGAGCCAGACGCATCGCCTGCGCCACGTAATCGAGGAGCTGTCGGATCTTCTGCCCCAGGACGTGCTTGCCCGCACGCGCGTGCAGGAACTCGTGGCGCACGGCTGCCCGACCCGCATGCACATCGTGCGGCTGATGGCACCGAGCCTCGATCACGACGACCAAACCAAGGACGTCGACTTCAGTGCATCCGGCATTCAGCGCCGCTGGTCGGCGGGCTACGCGCACGCCATGCGCGCGATCGAGCGCGCGCCCTGGCAAGGCACATTCGACAGCCTCGACGGCGTCGTGCTGCATGAGTTGGGCGAGGACTGGCAGGTGAAGGCGGCCGACCACGTTGCTCCGATCGCTCCGACCAAGGCGCGCCCGGCCACTCCAACCGCGGCGACGCGCGCACGCGCGCCTTAATAGCCGGCGTGCATCGGTCCATGAGCCAAACGGCATTTCATCGAAGGCTGGGCCGACGCTACTTTC
>CAMDPA010000373.1 GCA_945903565.1 Devosia equisanguinis
AGATCGTCCACGGCGATACCGACCGCGTACCGTTCGGCATGGGCACCTACGGCTCGCGCTCGCTCGCTGTCGGCGGCACGGCGATCGTCAACGCGCTCGACAAGGTGATCGAGAAGGGCCGCAAGATCGCCGCCCACCTGCTCGAAGCCGCCGAGGCCGACATCGAGTTCAAGGACGGCGCTTTCACGGTGAAGGGCACCGACAGGAAGAAGGCGTTCGGCGAGATTTCGCTGGCCGCCTACGTGCCGCACAAGTACCCGATCGAGACACTGGAGCCGGGGCTGGAGGAAACCGCGTTTTACGACCCCAAGAACTTCACGTTCCCGGCCGGCACCTACATCTGCGAGGTCGAGATCGACCCGCGCACCGGCGAGGTCGAGATCGCCTCGTTCGTCGCCGCTGACGACTTCGGCAACATCATCAACCCGATGATTGTGGAAGGCCAGGTGCACGGCGGTCTCGTGCAAGGTATCGGACAGGCGCTGTTCGAGCACGCGATCTACGACGACGCGGGCCAGCTGAAGTCCGGCTCGTTCATGGACTACACGATGCCGCGCGCGGACGACGTACCGTTCTTCAAGGTCGCCACAACCGTGACGGCCTGCACGCACAACCCGCTCGGCGTGAAGGGTTGCGGAGAGGCGGGCGCGATCGGCGCGCCACCGGCCGTCATCAACGCGATCTGCGATGCGATGAAGGAGTACGGCGTCGATCACATCGACATGCCGGCGACCCCGGCGCGCGTGTGGGCCGCGATCCAGCGTGGCAAGCGGCCAATGGCTGCCGAGTAAGGAGACGAGCCGATGTATGCTTTCGATTACGTTCGAGCGGGCTCGATTGCCGATGCCGAGGCCACGCAAGTCGTGAACCCCGAGGCAAAATTCCTTGCGGGCGGGCAAACGCTGATCCCGGCGATGAAGCAGCGCCTCGCCAAGCCGCCGATGCTGATCGGTCTCAAGGACGTTGCCGACCTGAAGGGAATCCACCGCGCCGGCACTGCGTTCGGCATCGGCGCGATGGCGACGCACCAGGAAGTGGCGACCAATCCCGACTTGCGCAACGCATGTCCGGCACTGTGTCATCTAGCGGGCGAGATCGCCGATCCGGCCGTGCGAAGCCGCGGCACGATCGGCGGCTCGCTCGCCAACAACGATCCGGCTGCCGACTATCCCGCCGCGATCCTGGCGCTTGGCGCGACGATCGTCACCGGCCGGCGCAAGATCCCCGCCGACGACTACTTCAAGGGCCTGTTCACGACGGCCCTCGACTACGGCGAGCTGATCACCGGCGTGGGCTTCCAGCTTCCCGAGAAGGCGGGCTATGCCAAGTTCGCGCAACGGGCCTCACGGTTCGCGCTGGTCGGCGTGTTCGTGGCGAAGTTCGCGGGCGGCGTGCGCGTGGCGGTGACCGGCGCGGGCGACTCCGGTGTGTTCCGTATCCCGGCAATGGAGGCGGCACTCGCCAAGGATTTCAGCGTCGCGGCGTTGGCCGGCATCACGGTTTCGCCAGCTGCTCTGCTCGCCGATCTGCACGCCCCCGCTGACTACCGCGCCGCCCTGATCCCCGTGATGGCCGAGCGTGCGGTGGCGATGGCGAATGGTTGAGATGTCCTTCTATAAGGGAGACATCGCGATGAGCCGTTCCATCGTTCGTTGGCTGGCTTCCGTTTCCGTGGTGCTTACAATGTCGGCCTTTCACTCCTCTGCGTCCTCGACCAGCTTGAGCGGGCCGCTTACCTTGGCCGACGAAGGCAGCTTCTTCGTCAACGGGCAAGCCGTCGTCTCCGGCTACCCCGGCTCATCTCCAGCAACCGGGGCAACGCCACCCGGCCGAATCACCGTCAAGCAGATGTACGTTCACTTCCGGGTGCCGGCCGAACGCAAAGGCCCCGCGATCGTGATGGTGCACGGGTCCAACCACACCGGCATGACCTACGAGACGACGCCGGACGGCCGCGAGGGATGGGCGACGTGGTTCGTGCGTCAGGGCCATCCAGTATACGTCGTGGATCATTCCGGGCGCGGCCGCTCGGGCTTCAACCCGACGCCGGTTAACGCAGTGCGGGATGGCGGTGCGGATCCCAAGTCCATGCCGTCGCTGTCACTGGGCACCGTTGAGCGGTCGTGGTCGAACTACCGGCTCGGACCGATCTATCCGACAACCTATCCGAACCTGCAGTTCCCCATCGAGGCGCTGGACCAGTACCTCGCCCAGCTCGTGCCCAATGCCGAAACCACGCTCGATGGCGGCGGCGCCAACACGGTCGATGCGCTGGCGGCCCTGCTCGACAGGATCGGGCCGGCCATCGTCATGGTGCACTCGCAGTCTGGGCTTTACGGTCTCGACGTCGTTCGCAAGCGGTCGAGCCTAGTGCGTGCCCTCGTCAGCATCGAAGGCGGCTGCGAGAGCATGACCGCCGCCGATGCGAAAACGTACTTCGCCAAAGTGCCGTTCCTCTCCGTTTTCGGCGACAACAGTGTAGGGCTCAAGGTCCTCAACGGCGACGGACGCCGCAACGGCTGCATCGCGGCCGTCAAACTGGTTCAGGAAGCAGGCGGGCGAGGATCGTTCCTGCTGCTGCCGGAGGCCGGCCAACAGGGCAACAGCCACATGATGATGATGGACAAGAACAACCTGGCAATCGCCGCGATGCTGCAGAAGTGGATCGAGGAGAACACTGCCAAGTAGCTTTGCGCCACAAGCCTGGGCCACGCCTTGCGCGCCGCGGCTCAGCAACTATGCTGCGTCGTCCGTTTCGCCCAGACCAGAGTCTTGATGACCTCCCTCCCCACTTCTGTCTCCTCCACCGCCGCCTTGCTCGCGCGCGGCGGCTATATCGCCGGCGAGGCGCTCGCCACGTCCGTATTCCTGGCGCTGAAGCTGCAGCGGCCGATCCTCCTCGAGGGCGAGGCAGGCGTCGGCAAGACCGAGTTGGCGAAGGTGCTCGCGGCCACGCTGCAGCGACCGCTGGTGCGGCTACAATGCTACGAGGGGCTCGATCTTGCGGCTGCCGCGTACGAATGGAACTATTCGCGGCAGTTGCTCCATATTCGAGCCAGCGAGGCAACCGGCGAAAAGCAGTCTACAGCGGCACTGGAACGCGACATCTATTCGGCGGATTATCTGCTGAAGCGTCCGCTGCTGCAGGCACTGGAACTATCGGTGGAAGGCACCGCGCCTGTGCTGCTGATCGACGAACTCGACCGCGCGGATGAACCGTTCGAGGCGTTCCTGCTCGAAATCCTCGCCGATTACCAGCTTACGATTCCGGAGCTTGGCGTGATCTCGGCCACGACACCGCCGATCACCATTCTCACCTCGAACCGCACGCGCGAGGTCCATGATGCTGTGCGCCGCCGCTGCTTCTACCACTGGATCGATTTCCCCGCCGCGCAGCGCGAGCGCGAGATCTTGATGCTCAAGGTGCCCGAGGCGCCCAGCGAGCTTACGCGGCAGGTCGTGGCGTTCGTTCAGAGCTTGCGGAAAATGGATCTCTACAAGACCCCTGGGATAGCAGAGAGCATCAACTGGGCGCAGGCCCTGGCGGCGCTCGATTGCGTCTCGCTCGATGCGGGAAAGGTCGATTCCACGCTCGGCACGCTGCTGAAGTACCAAGATGACATCGCCCGAATTCAGGGCAGCGAGGCCGCGCGCCTGATCGAGGAAGTGAAGACGAAAGCACGCGAGGGGACATACTGATACCGTCGAGCGAAAAGTCTGACCTGTGACGCGATCGGCTCATTCTCGACGGCATCACGCGCGCAGGGTTGGCGTGGCGGCGTCATGCGGCAGCGTGCAAGGCACGTCATGCGAATGCATGCGGGGCATGACGCGCAAGCAAAGACATACCGGCGAGCATGCCCGAGATGCGGTCAAACGATATGCTCGCCGGTATGAGCGGGCACTACTCGCCGACCGTCGCAGGATGCCACCCTTTTCCGAGTGGGCATCCTGCAAGCTTGCCTAGGCCGCCAGCGTGCGGTGGGCGATATCGGCAGCCACACAGCGCACCGCTTGGTCGTTGTCGGCGCCTGACGCCAGTGCAACGCGGAACGCCTCGGATTGCAGCTCCGCGCTGGTGCCGCGGCCGAGGATGTCCGTCACGCTGTCGAGTTCCGCCATGCAGCCGAGCGCGGCGGCGCTTGGCTGGAGCAAGTCGACGAGCGCCAGAACGCGATCTGCCATGGCTTGCTTGGATCCTTCTGCGGGATCGAGCATCTGGCCTCCAAGACCGTAGCGGATCGCCTGCCAGCGGTTCTCGTTGTTGATGAGGTAGTGGTGGTCCTCCCAGGCCGCGCCGAGCGCCGGGTCTGCGACCAGGGCATGGACGAGGCAGCGATACAGCGCGGCGATGGCAATCGTGTCGCGCCAGTCGGTGCAACTATCCATGATGCGCAACTCGAGCGTCGGGTAGCGTTGCGAGGGCCTGATTGCCCACCACAAGAAGCTACCGTCCTCGATGAAGCCGGCCGCGCTCATCTTACCTACGAAGCGATTGAACTCATCAGCATCTGCGAAGCGGACCGGCAGGCCCGTGCGCGGGGTCTCGTCGTAGGCCGCAGAGCGATAGCTCTTGAGACCGGTCGCAGCGCCGCCCCAGAACGGCGAGGAGGTCGACAGCGCCAAGAACACAGGCAGGAAGCCCTGCGCGCGGTTCATGATCTCGACGCGCTGGCGCGGATCAGGAAGTGCGACGTGAACGTGAAGGCCGCACACATGCACGCGCTTGGATAGCGTGCCGAGTGAATCCGCCACGACCGCGTATCGCGCTTTTTGGGTCAGCACCTGGCTGCGCCAGTCCGAGAATGGATGGGTGCCGCACGCCATCAGCGCCAGGCCATGACGCCGGGCAATGATCGCGAGCAGGGCGCGCATCGATTTCAGCTCGTCGGCGGCCTTGCCCAGCGACTGGTGCGTGCCAGTCGCGAGTTCGATCATCGAAGCGATGATCTCGCGTTTGACGTGACCGCCCAGGACGGCTTCAGCATCCTGGAGGAAAGCCGGTGGCATTTCGCCGATGCAGTCGAAGCTTTCCGCATCGACCACGAACAACTCCTCTTCCAGGCCAATAGTAAATTGCGTGGCGTCCTGGCTGCAGGATGGACTTACAGCATGCCGTAAGGCTGATTCAGCGACCCGCCGGCCTGCAACGTGCCTAGGGCGATAGGGTCTGTAGTGGGTCTCGGTTCGTCTCACGGTTATACCTCGACTCTTTCCTCAGTGCTCCCATGCCCCTCCGACGCAGCGAAAGACGGTGACAACTGAGGCGAAATGGTGGTCGAAATATATGCATTGAGCATATCGCGAGGCATGGCTCCATCTCGGAATATCCGCACAATGACGGCTGCATATCAATTGCTTGAGTGGTTTTGCTCAATTCAAAACCGAAGCGCCGACATCATCCTGTTCGATCACAATTATTCATGCTGCAGCGCACACTCGAAAGAAGTTTGTACCAATCGAGTTGTCGGGCCGGGCTCACAATCGCCTTCAGCAGAGATCGGGCCGCCGACGCCACTAAAGACGGATCGCAAAATAGCTGAATCGTGATCTGTGTGCGTGCGACCGTGTGACTCGGCAGCGCGGGATTCCTTGTCCCGGCGAACAGTCGTACGCCGTTGCATGATCGACAGACAAGCCATTCGGCAAAGATGGGAAGCCGTCGGGTGCA
>CAMDPA010000374.1 GCA_945903565.1 Devosia equisanguinis
TTGGCTGGGGGACTAGGATTCGAACCTAGACAGGCAGAGTCAGAGTCTGCAGTCCTACCATTAGACGATCCCCCATGCCGGGATCAGGCGGCGCTGGGCGCCGCCGACGGATGGGTGCATAACAGCACCGGTGGCCCAGCGCAAGGCACTTGGCTAGTGCTGGAACCAAAGCGCGAGCGCCCTCCTGCCGCACCGGGATCAGCCCCATAAGCGCAAGCTTTGAGGCGCTTCCCTTCCCGTTTGCGTTCCCGGAAGCCGAGTGAAGCGAGGCTATCCGGGATCTGCCCCTTCTGAGAGGGGTGAAGACCCCGGCTCTGCACGCTCCGACCTTCCGGTCGGACCGCTTGTCCGGGGACGCAACGGAGAGGTTTCTACTCCTAACTGCCAGGCTCGTATGGGGGCAGCCCCTGTGCCACGACGTAGAGCACTCCAATCCGGCGGTTCGGCACGAGGTCTGCCCTGCGTCCCTACAGCCAGCCGCGCCGGCGGAAGTAGGCGTAGAAGGCCAGCGCGGAGAACACCATCAACAGCAGCGCGGCGGGATACCCCCATTCCCAAGCGAGCTCGGGCATGTGCTTGAAGTTCATGCCGTAGATCGACGCGATCAGCGTCGGCGGCATCAGCATGACCGCGGCAACCGAGAACAGCTTGATGATCTGGTTCTGCTCGATCGTGGCCATGCCGAGCGTTGCGTCCAGCATGAAATTGATGCGGTTGGTCAGATACTGAACGTGATCGCTCAACGACTGCACGTCCTTTTCCTCGGTGCGCAGCCGCTGCCGGATCGCTTCGCCGTCCTGACGCAACCCGACGACCTGCGTCAGATAGGTGATCACACGCCCCAGCGAGAGCAGGCTCTCGCGAACCCGTGCGGAGATTTCACCGACGCGCCCGATCTGCCGCAACGTGATGTCGAACCGCGCGTTGCGGCTCTTCTGGCCGCCCTTCATATCGAAGATGTTCTGCGCGATCTTCTCCGTCTCGAGCTGCAACCGTTCGATCAGGTCTGCCTCCCGGTCGATGATCGCCTCCAGCAGGCCGACCATGATCGCCAGCGGCGTATCGCAACTCGTATCGCCCGCGTTGGCCCGGTTGAGGAACAGCCTCACCGCACGCGGCTCGGCGTAGCGCACGGTGATGAGATGCTTGTCCGCAAGGATGAACGTCATCGCCGTGCCCTGAGGCTCCGGGCTATCGACCGCGTAGAGAATGTTGGCGGTCATATAGTGTGCGCCGCGTTCGAAATAGAGCCGGCTCGAGACTTCGATCTCGGCCATCTCCTCGCGCGTGGGAACCTGCACGCCGATGAAGCCCTCGATGCGACGCTCTTCGTCCCGGGTGGGATTGACGAGGTCGAGCCAAATGGCATTGGCGCACGCCTCTGGCGTAGCGGGGAGAAATTCGGCGCCCGGCGCTGTTTCACCGGCTTCGCCGGCCGTCGCTGCGGGGGGCTGATCGCCAGCCAATTGCCGCGCCATCAACTGGCCGTTACTACGCTCGTAGATCGTGATCAAGGCTGCCGCCCTCCCTTGGCATTCATGCCTTTCTGCCTCGCACGCTGTTGCAGAACCAAGCGAAACTGTCCACCCATACCGATGACTTGTACCGCCTCGATGACATCTGGGGCGCGGCGATCACTCACGGCGGACGCTGGCAATCCCGACGCCGCGCGCTATGGTATCGGTGTTCATTCGCCAAGAAACTTGGCGCCAAGAAATCTGGCGGCGACCAGGGAGCCCCCATGTCCGTCCAAGTCCGCGCCTTCGTCGGTTGCGTTTTCGCAGCCCTCGGCGTGTCGTTCCTCGTCACCACGGGCGTCCTGATCTGGGAGTTCTGGAACACCGAATGGGCCGCCATCTCCAGCTTCTACAGCCACCTGTTCTTGTTCTTCCCGACGTTCGGCATCGTCACCTTGTGCGCGTTCTACACGCCCGCCTGCGTGTTCACCGACATGTACATGCGCCACGTGCCCTACGGTATTCAGCGCTACACCCTCGGGTTCGTGTTGACGGTGCTGCTCGCGATCGTCGGCGCCAACATGCTGACGGGCTCGAACGAGCGCTCGATCTTCGAGGTGAAACCTGAACTGCTACGCGGCGACCTCGGCAGTCCCACCAACTGTGCCGCGGGCGAGAAGTGCGATCGGCTGCCGATCCTGCTCGCCGTCGACAATATGCGCCGCGTCAGCCAGACGCGGATCGGGTTGTCCGATCTGGCGCGCAACTGCCGCCCCGACACCCTGAAGGACCCACTGCCGGGCGCGCTTCCAGCCACGCGCTACTGCTTCGCGTCGACGCCCCTGCCCAAGGACATCAACACGGTCACCAGCACCCAGCGCATATCCGATCAAGAATGCTGCCAGGCGCAGCAGCGCTTCACGCAGGCCGTCAAGGATCTGCACGATAGCCCTGATGGCCGTTCGATCACCGCGCGGGTTCACACTGCGTTGCTGCCGTTCAAGATCTTCTTCGCGATCGTCCTGTTCGTGATCAGCGTGATGCTCGCGGCACGCCGGGCACGGATGGAGCAAAACTATCTCCGCTACCTGCCCGGCATCGAGCGCGGCGTCCTGATCGGCGCCGTCGCGATGGTGGTCTATCCCATCATGAGCCACGCGTTCCTGCAGTCGGCGGCGCTGCTCTACTTCGGCGGCGGGCCCAGCGGCGGCTATCGCTCGGTGGCACCCGCGTTCAGCTTTGCGCTGGGAGCGTGGGGCCTGCTGCTGTTGTTCTTCTTCTATGGCCGCCAGAACGAGAAGGTGCAGAACCTTGCCCGCATCGGCGGCATGATCGGCAGCGCGGTCGCGGTCGTCAAATACGAACAGATCATCGACCTCAGCGTGCGCGGCTTCGGATCAGGCGCGGGGCTCGTCAACATCGCGGTGCTGTGCGGCGCTGCGATGGCCGCGCTCGCCCTGATCGCGATCTGGACAACCAAGGAACTCGACGAGGCCGAGCCCTCGGCGACCGAGCCACCCGCCGACGAGCGCCAGGTTGCAGCGTCCGGCACCGATAGCGACCGATAGCAGCGTCCGGCTCTACCAGCGGCGCAGATAGATCAGGAGGCCCTGCTCCTTGCCGCCTACGCCCTCCTGGGCTTCCCAGAAGTCCACCGTCTCCGCACGCAGGGTCTCCGAGCAACTGCGGCGGCAATAGACCCATGAACCGCTTGGCAACTGGACCTGATTGCCCATCGACGTCGCCCGCACGGCGCCGCGCACCGTGCCGTTGCCGAACCGGCTTTCAGCCACGACCATGCGGACGTCTGCTGGCGCGCGCCGGCCATACCCGCTGTCGCGGCCGTAACCTTGGGCCGATGCCATATCGAGACCGGCCGCGGCCAGCATCGCCGCTGTAAACCCGCCCGCGAACCAACCAATCGAATAATACCGCATGTGATAGCCCTCGTAAGGAACTCGCCGCCGGGCGGCAGCGATACCGTAATGCCGAAGTCCCGATCGTGCACCCAAATCCGTTAAGGCCGGTTCAATGGCTGCACCATAATGAAACGCCGCTCATTCCGGGTTGCATTACCGCCACGCCGATCATGTCGCTCCACTCAACCGGCGCGCCGCAGGTCACCAAGAGTTCCAACCGCGACAAGATTAGGGCAGGATGTCCCCCTACGCCATGTCCAAGCCATAGGTCCCATGCCGCCACCTTCCCCTTCCCCCGAAGCGGGGCCGACGTCCCGCACCTACATTTCGCAACGTCTCAGGCTGCACTACGCCGACTGGGGCAACCCGGAGGCGCCGCCGCTGATCCTGCTGCACGGTGGTCGCGACCACTGCCGGAGCTGGGATTGGGTGGCGCGGCGGCTGTCCGGCCGCTGGCACGTGATTGCGCCCGATCTGCGCGGCCACGGTGACAGCGCCTGGGCGGACGGCAGCACATACATGCTGCCCGGCCACCTCTACGACCTCGCGCAGCTGATCCATCAGCAGAACCTGGCGCCGGTCACGCTGGTCGCCCACTCGCTCGGCGGAACGGTGGCGGTGCGCTACACCGGGCTCTACCCGCAGAACGTGCGCAAGCTCGTCTCGATCGAAGGCCTGGGCCAAACGCACAACCCCAAGCGCTCGGGCAAGCCGACCACCGAACGCCTGCTGCAATGGATCGACGACAGCCGCGCCCTCGCCAGCAATCCGGCACGCCGCTACGCCAGCATCGAGGAAGCCGTCGCGCGCATGAAGGAAGCCAACACCGGTTTCAGCGACGAACTTGCACGTCATCTGACCGTGCACGGCATGCTGCAAAACGAGGACGGCACATACTCTTGGAAGTTCGACCCGTACGTGCGCCCGTTCCCGCCCTACGACATCACGCGCGAGGACGCCGAGGCCTTGTGGGCCCGCATCACCTGCCCGACGCTGCTGCTATGCGGAAAGCAAAGCTGGCACACCAACCCCGCCGAAGACGGCCGCGCCCGTCATTTCCAGAATGCCCGCGTCATACCGTTCGAGGGCGCCGGGCACTGGGTGCATCACGACCAATTCGAGCCATTCATGGCCGCGCTGGAAGGTTTCCTCGGGGCGCCCTGAGCCGTGAGACCGGCCAACCTGTGATCAGTTGAAGAACAGGTGGTGCAGGAAGAAATGATCTTCGAACAAATCGATGCCCGCCAACGATTTGACGAGATACGCCATCGCCAGCGTGCACATCAAGCCGGTCGATATCCCCACCGCCACCGCCGTCAGCGTGAAGGCTGTGTGCAGCCACGACTTGCGCTGGTGTTCTTCCGCAAGCCGCTCCAACGAGCGCTGCTCGCGGCCAACGAAACACGCGAAATAATAGCGGTGGCCGAACACCGGCAAGCTTACGCGACAGTCGATAACGTGCGCGGAACCGCGCAGCGGCACGGCGTTCGCGCCAGGCAGGGTCTCCCCTGCATCCGTCGCAAGGACAGGACGCGACGGCATCCTGGCTTCGGGTTGCAGATCCGCGCCTGACGTCCCCAGCGGTAGCTCAATCGGAAATGCTCTTGCTGCCGCTGCCGTCATGACACACCCATACCCGCCAGGCCGGAGCCTGGATGCCGATATCCGTATGCACCCTACCCCCCTACCGTTTGATGGGAACTTAATTCTAATTTTCCACAACGCACCTTGGTTGTGCGCGGCCTATCGAGCGTTACATCCTGGCACGTCCCCGTATCCGGAGCGTCCGGATCAGGCGGCCACGTCGACCTCGACGGCATCGCCGCTCACGCGCGTTGGATAGCACTTGAGATCGCAGAAGATCGGCGCGCCCAGGCCCTTGCCCGTCTTGATCTCGAACGCGCCGCCATGCAGCGGACACTCGATCACGTCGCCGTCGATCGTGCCGTCGGTCAACATCGCGTACGCGTGCGTGCATTCGTTGTCCGACGCGTAGAACGCGCCACCAATGTTGTAGAGCGCGAGCTGCTTGTCGCCCGCCGTCACCGGCATCATCTTCCCCGGCTCGATATCCGCGGTCTTCGCCACCGCCACCCATTCCTGGCTCATCGTTTCGTTCGTCCCTTCATATTCATGCCGACCTGTTGCAATTCGCTACGCGAGAAGGGTCGTGCTGGAAGCGCGTCTCCGACACGACCGCCCTTCACCCGCTTGGGAGGGAGACCCTCCCAAACCCGGCCCCC
>CAMDPA010000375.1 GCA_945903565.1 Devosia equisanguinis
GTAGTAAAAATAGGTGCGGCTCTCCACCGCCCCGCCTCGGACTTCGCAGCGGGCCCTCCCAGGCGGCGCGGTTAGCGCGGGAGGGAGTGCTTCGCCACTGTATCGTTCCCCGTTGACCCGCGTTAGCGGCACTGCCGGTTACCCGACAGCCGTAGGATACCGCCTCGCTGGACAGCCGTTGCGTCGGCCCTCCAGCGACATCCGAGCCCGCATCTCACCTCAAGTACGCCCCCGGAGGCGCCCCTGCATGATGCGGACAAGGGGGAGGATAGGCGCGGCGGACAAGGCGGGGATAAGTCCGTAGGGCGGTCAAGCGATGCTCTTTGCGTCGCGCAACCCGCCGAGGTTTGCGCCAAGACCGGCGGGCTGCGCGCTAACGCACTTGACCGCCCTACGGTACCAAATTCGTCCCGTGTTGCGATGACCGGGGCGACCCGCTATGAGGAAGCGCAATCCCGGCCGGCTGGACGATGGAATGGGCGCGATGTCGCGTGCACGGCCATCTCTTGTACGGGCGCTAGGCATGATCGACGGCCGCTTATAGCGGCCTCACGCGGGTGACGGCATGGCGACGGTAGTGATGAAATTCGGCGGCACGTCTGTCGCCAACGTCGAGCGTATCCGCAACGTCGCGCAGCACGTGAAGCGCGAGGTGGACGCCGGCAACAAGGTCGCGGTGGTGGTCTCGGCGATGTCCGGCGCGACCAACCAGCTCGTCGCCTGGGTGCGCGAGGCCTCCCTGCTGCACGATGCGCGCGAATATGATGCCGTGGTCGCCTCCGGCGAGCAGGTGACGGCCGGTCTGACGGCGATCGTGCTGCAGTCGATGGGCATCCCGGCGCGCTCCTGGCAGGGCTGGCAAGTGCCGATCCACACCAGCGAGGCGCATGGCGCCGCCCGCATCACCGGCATCGACGCCAGCGAGATCAAGAAGCGCCTGGCGAGCGGCGAGGTTGCCGTCGTCACCGGTTTCCAGGGCATCGAGCCGGGCCGCAACCGCATCGCCACGCTCGGCCGCGGCGGCTCCGACACTAGCGCCGTCGCCATGGCGATCGCGCTGGAGGCCGACGTGTGTGACATCTATACCGATGTCGACGGCGTCTATACGACAGACCCGCGCATCGTTCCCAAGGCCAAGCGCCTGCCCAAGGTCTCCTACGAGGAGATGCTGGAGATGGCCTCGCTCGGCTCGAAGGTGCTGCAGACCCGCTCGGTCGAGCTCGCCATGGTCCACCGCATGCGCACCCGCGTGCTGTCGAGCTTCGTGGCGCCCGAGGCGATCGAGCCGGTCCGGGGCGGCAAGCATTGGCAGGATATCGGTACCATCGTTTGCGACGAGGAAGAGATCGTGGAAAGCCAGGTCGTCAGCGGAATCGCCTACGCCAAGGATGAGGCGAAGGTCACTATCCTCAAGGTGGCGGACAAGCCGGGCGTCGCCGCCCGCATCTTCGGCCCGCTCGCCGAGGCCAACATCAACGTCGACATGATCGTCCAGAACGTCACGCCGGACGGCAAGCACACCGACATGACGTTCACGGTGCAGGCGGCCGAGCTGCCGCGCGCGCTGGAAGTCCTGAAGGGCGCCAAGGCCGACATCGGCTACTTCGACGTCAAGGCGTCGGCCGACGTGGTCAAGGTGTCGGTGATCGGCATCGGCATGCGCAGCCATGCCGGCGTCGCGGCTCGGATGTTCCAGGCAATGGCCGACCGGGGCATCAACATTCACGCCATCACCACGTCGGAAATCAAGATCAGTGTGCTTATCGATGCGGCCTACGCGGAGCTCGCAGTGCGAACGCTGCACACGCTGTATGGTCTCGATAAGGAATGAGCGCGGCGCGCTGCCTAATTTCGTTTAATCTTGTGGTAGTGGAGAACTGGTCGCCGGGGGAAACCCAGGTGGTGCCGGCAAATTTTCCAATTTACTCCAGCAACGACGGGGCCGGTGACAGAGCGGGAGCCCAAGAACGAGCGGCGAGCGGCCACCCCGGCCCGGCGCGGGATTGACCCGCGGCCCGGTCCGACGGAGCCTGCGCTGCGCGTTTTCATGCGCCGCATGCGCGAGATCCTGGACGAGCCCGGCGATGGCCAGTCCCGCCTCGACAAGATCGTGCGGCAGATCTCGGGCCTGATGATCGCCGAAGTCTGCTCGATCTACTTCCGTCGGCAGGACAGCTCGCTGGAACTGTTCGCGACCGAAGGCCTCAACCCTGCCGCCGTCCACAACACGCTGTTGAAGCGCGGCGAAGGCCTCGTCGGCCGCTGCGCCGAGCTGGGCATTCCCATCAACGAGCCGGACGCGCAACAGCACCCGGCGTTTTCATACCGTCCCGAGACCGGCGAGGAAGTCTACCACTCCCTGCTCGCGGTCCCGATCCTGCGCGGCGGTGTCACGCTTGGCGTGATCGTCGTGCAGAACAAGACCTTGCGCGTCTACACTGAGGAGGACGTCGACGTTCTCCAGGCCGCGTGCATGGTGATCGCCGAGCAAGTCATTTCCGGCGCGGTGGCGGGCGTCGGCACCGCTGTCGAGTTGTCGAAGTCGCCCTCGTCGATGATCAAGGGCGAGCCGATCTCGGATGGCATCGCGCTCGGCCACATCGTGCTGCATGAGCCGCGCGTCGCCGTCACCAACCTGCTGACCGACGACCCGCAGGCCGAGCTGGTCCGCCTCGAGGCCGCTCATAAGCGCCTGCACGAGATGCTGGACGTCATGCTGCGCCAGGAAGCGCTGTCGAAGGCCGGCGCGCATCGCGAGGTGCTCGAAGCCTACCAGATGTTCGCCAACGACAAGGGCTGGGTGCGCCGCATGCGCGACGCCGTGCTCGAAGGCCTGACCGCGGAGGCCGCTGTCGAGCGCGTGCAGAATGGCGCCCGCGCGCGCATGCTCAAGCAGAACGATCCGTTCTGGCGCGAGCGCCTGCGCGACCTCGACGACCTGTCGGACCGTTTGCTGCGCATCCTCGCCGGCCGCACCTCTGCCGCCCAGGATCTGGCCGCCATGCCCGACGACGCGATCCTGGTCGCGCGTACGATGGGGCCCGCCGAGCTGCTCGATTATGACCGCGCCAAGCTGCGTGGTCTCGTGATCGAGGACGGCAGCGGCCAGAGCCACGTCGCCATCGTCGCCCGCGCGCTGGGCCTCGCCGCCGTCGGCGGCGCCCATCGCATCATCGAACGCGTGTCGACCGGCGACACCGCGATCGTCGACGCGGAATCGGGCGAGGTTCACCTGCGGCCATCGCCGGAGGTGATCCAGGCCTATTCGGACAAGGTGCGTTTTCGCGCCCGCCGTCAGAGCCGCTACCAGAGCCTGCGCGACAGCCCGGCAGTGACGACCGACGGCGTCAAGATCGAGCTCAACATCAACGCCGGCCTGCTCGTCGACGTGCCGCATCTGAACGAGTCCGGCGCCGACGGCATCGGCCTGTTCCGCACCGAGCTGCAGTTCATGGTCGCGTCCGCCCTCCCGCGCCTGGCGGAGCAGACGCGGATGTACAGCCAGGTGTTGAAGGCCGCCGGCGAGAAGCGCGTCGTGTTCCGCGCGCTCGACATCGGTGGTGACAAGGCGCTGCCCTATATCCGCCACCCCGCGGAGGAGAACCCGGCGCTGGGCTGGCGGGCGAGCCGTCTGCTGCTCGACCGCTCGGCCCTGCTACGTCTTCAGGTCCGCGCCTTGCTGGCCGCATCCGAAGGCCGCGAGCTGAGCCTGATGTTGCCGATGATCACGGTGCCATCCGAGATCGACAAGGCGCGCGCCCTGATCGAGCGCGAGATGGCGTGGAACAAATGGCGCGGCGGCAAGGGTCCGAGCCGCATTCGCCTTGGCGCGATGATCGAGGTTCCGGCCATTCTGATGGACCTCGATGGCCTGATGTCCAAGGTCGATTTCGTCTCGGTCGGCAGCAACGATCTGATGCAGTTCTTGTTCGCGGCCGATCGCGGCAACGCGCGCGTTTCAAACCGCTACGATGCACTTTCTGTGGCCGCCTTGAGGGCGCTTCGGATGATTGTCGAGGCCGGCATTCGCCACGAGAAGCCCGTGACGTTGTGCGGCGAGATGGCCGGCCGGCCGCTCGAATGCATGGCGCTGATCGGCCTCGGCTACCGCTCGCTGTCGGTCTCCCCGGCATCGATCGGCCCCGCCAAGGCGATGATCCGCTCGCTCGACGCCGCGCGCGTCGCCGGCCGCCTCGACGAGATGATGGCGGCCGGCAGCACGGAAATCCGCGCCGCCTTGAAGCGCATGGCGGAACTCGACAGCATCGAGCTGTAGCGCGCTCGCTCTTTTGCAGGTGAACTCATGAAAATCGCGATGATGGGCTCGGGCGGCGTCGGCGGTTATTTTGGCGCAGGCCTCGCCCGCGGCGGCGCCGATGTCCACTTCATCGCCCGCGGTGCGCACCTGAAAGCCATGCGCGCGCACGGCCTAGCTGTCGAGGCGCAGGGCAACCGCCAGGTGCTGGAAGAGGTGCAGGCGACCGACGATCCCGCCACCATCGGCATCGCCGACCTCGTGGTGATCGGCGTCAAGCTGTGGGACACCGCGTCCGCGCTGGAGCAGATCCGCCCGATGGTCGGGCCCGCCACCACATTACTCTCGTTCCAGAACGGCGTGACCAAGGACGACATGCTGCGCGCCACCTTTCCGAAGGCGCACGTGATGGGCGGCGTCGCCTACGTCGCGACCACGATCGCGCAGCCCGGCGTGATCGCCCGCACCGGCCCACTCGAACGCCTGATCTTCGGCGAGCACGACGGTGCGCCGTCCCCGCGCGGCGAAGCGCTGCTGGCGTTCGCGAAAAAGGGTGGCATCAACGCCGAGCTGTCGGCCGATATCCGCCGCGAGATCTGGCAGAAGTTCGTGTTCCTGGTCGGCCTGTCGTCGACCACGACCACGATGCGCTCTCGCATCGGCCCGATCCGCGCGAACCCACAAACCCGCGCCTTCCTGCTCGACATCATGCGCGAGGTCGTCGTCGTCGGCCGCGCCCTTGGCGTCGCCCTACCGGAAGATTACGCCGAGCAGCGCCTCGCGTTCGCCGATGGCGTCTCCCCCGACATGACCTCCTCGATGCACCACGACCTCGAACGCGGCAACCGCCTCGAAGTCGCCTGGCTCGCCGGCGCCGTCGTCGACCTGGGCGCCAAAGCCGGTGTGCCGACGCCACTGTGCCGCGTGGTGCGGGACATCATGGCGCTGCATGCAGGCGGGGCGAAGCCGTAACGCTCCCACTCCCCGCCTTTCGCGGGGCAGCGGCGGGGTGAGCGGCAGCAACAGGTACAACGCTTTGGTCCGACGACGTCCGCTGTTCCCTCAAGGCCGTTTTTATTCCATCGTTACTGCAATGACGGCAAGGGGCCACAGGCAGGCATGAAGATGCATCAGTTTGAGTGCGACCCGGTGCCTGATCGTCGACAAGCCGCAAAAATAGAGGCTAGGCTAGAAAATTTATCGACTGACGGACATACCTATCCCCTTGGCTCAGGTCGTCCTCTGAACTGACCCGTACCATCTACAACGCCTCGTCTCGTCGACCAGCATCCGCATCGTCCGCGGCGGGTGCGTGACGAGCTGCTCGAACACCCGCGCGGCGATCCGGCCGATGCCTTTG
>CAMDPA010000376.1 GCA_945903565.1 Devosia equisanguinis
GGACAAGGAATCCCGCGCTGCCGAGTCACACGGTCGCACGCACACAGATCACGATTCAGCTTTTTTGCGATCCGTCCTAACCGACCGGTTCATTCTAGAGCGACATCGTCAACGTCCGGTAAACCATCAAGGCGCGCGCGCATCTTGCCCGGATGCGAAGCCAGCAATTCTCATTATGATCGTCCATCTTCGCTTCGCGACTGGGCTGCCGCCCATCCTTGCGCAAGACTGGCCCGCTTGGGAGCGGACCTCCAAAACCCACCCCTTTTTGTAACAAGAATAAGGGGGTTCGGGGTCTCCCCGAGCGGGTCGAAGGGCGGCAGCCCTTCTCGCGTAGCGACCCTTCTCGCCAAAATGAGAACTGCTGATGCGAAGCGTCGCGCCTTGACATGCGGGGTTGCGCGAGTATGGTGCGGGCAACTCGAAATCTGCCTGCGTTGAGCGGGCTTCTCAGCTATGCGCCTTACGTGGCGCTCCGAGGCATCCCATGGCAAAGCCCGTCACACAGAAGATCAAGCTCATTTCGACCGCCGGAACCGGCTTCTTCTACGTCACGAAGAAGAACCCGCGCACGTCGACCGAGAAGCTGAGCTTCAAGAAGTACGATCCCGTCGCGCGCAAGCACGTCGAGTTCAAAGAGACGAAGATCAAGTAGGTTGCGCCGGGCGCTTTTCGCGCCCGCGCCTATCCTTCGCAGATCCTTACTGACGCCAGAATGCAAATCGCCCGCTGCCGATCGGCGCGGGCGTTAGCGATTCGGATGATCGAGTTGGCCAGTTAACTCATTGCGCCGTAGCGCCGGCGGGAAACTCGGTCAGGGGCCGTGACTTGGCCCGGCAGCGGGGTAAGATCCGAACCCGCCACGTCCCCTGACCTAGTGACCAGACAGCTGCCAAAGAGGGCGTTGGCTGCCATCTGGTGTTCGATCGGTCTTCATTGACTACTGGGGAGGCCATCACCAGTCGTCTGACCGACCATGTGCCCTTGTCTCAGGAGATGCGGCGGACCTGATACATGGAGCACCCAACTAGCCCTTTCTCCTGGAACCTCAAATGCTTGTCGCAACTTGCGACCCGCCAGGATTCCGCTTAGGGGCAATTCCGATTGTTTCTCCTGCCGCCAGAAGGTAGTGAGGTACCGGACTTTGGGGCGGCTGATGAATTCTCGCCCGGGTCCGTCGTCAAGTAAAAACAAGATGCCATTCCATTAAGGCAACTTAATGTCGCATCATAGCCACAGCCATGGCAAGTCACGAATCTCAGTCAGTATTAATTTCTGCAGGCGCAACCAAACCGCGCTGACAGAGCTTCCCCCCGGTCGAACGAAAGCGTCCCCCTCGGCAAAGCAATTTCTGCTCAGGCGGCGTACGCCAACGTAACCACGCGATTGCGGCCATCACGTTTGGCCGAATAGAGCGCCGTATCGGCCCGCTTGAAAATCGTCTCGGGCGTTTCGTCCGGGCTCTCCAATGTCGCGACGCCCACGCTTGCCGTCACAGCGGCCTGTGTCGTCGAATTGACCTTGAAGGGCTCGGCCGCGATCATGGACCTGAGACGCTCGGCGACCTGCTGTGCCCGCTCGAGCTCGGTATCGGGCATGATCACCACGAATTCCTCCCCGCCCATACGGCACGCCAGATCGATTCCACGCGTGTTGCGCTTGAGCCGGGCCGCGAACTCCTTGAGCACGGCATCGCCGCCGTCGTGGCCATAGGTGTCGTTGACTTTCTTGAAGAAGTCGATGTCTGCAACCAGCAGAGAAAGTGGCCGCCCGCTGGTCTGCGCGCCTTCCAGCAGCGTGCGCAGATGCTCTTCCATGTAGCGGCGATTGTGCAGCCCGGTCAGCGCATCGGTGACGGAGTGCTCGACGCTTTCTTCCAACCGCGTGCGCAGAAAATCGCCGTGACGTTTGCGGCGGATCTGCGTCTTGCAGCGGGCCAGCATTTCGTTGCGGTCGATCGGGCGCACCAGATAGTCGTTGACGCCCATGTCGAGGCCACGGAGCAGGCGGGCCTCGTCACCGGGCTCGACCAGAATGATGATCGGCAGATGCCGGGTGCGATCGAGCGAGCGGACCTGGCTGCACAACCGCAGGCCATCGGCGCCCTGCAGGGAGAGGCTGACGATCAAGAGATCGAAATTGTACTGCGCCACCTTCATCAGGGCGGCCTGGATGTCGCGCTCGATGAAGGCATCATGGGTTTTCGCCAGCGCCTCGACGATGCGCGCAGCCGAACGAGGATGATCGTCGACGAGCAGGATGCGCCCGCTTTCCCCGTTCAACGCCTTAGCCATAGCCTGGGGACCCATGCCCATCTGCTGGCTGGTCGAGGCCCGCATCGTCATCTCGTCGTTCAACACCTTGAGGCGGGCGAGATTCTTCACCCGCGTGATGAGCGCGATGTCGTCGACGGGCTTGGTCAGGAAATCGTCGGCGCCCGCTTCCAGGCCCTGCACCTTGTCGGAAGGTTGATCGAGCGCGGTCACCATGATCACGGGGACGTGGCTGGTCGCTGGCGAGGACTTGATGCGGCGGCAGGCCTCGAAGCCGTCCATGCCCGGCATCATCACGTCGAGCAGCACGACGTCGACGCGCTCGCGCGCACAGATATCAAGCGCCGCCTGTCCGCTCGATGCGGTCAGCACTTCGAAGTACTCGGCCTGCAGCCGAGCCTCGAGCAGCTTCACATTGGCCAGGATATCATCGACCACTAGAACGCGAGCCGTCATTGCGCACCCTCACTCCCAAGCCACACCCAGCTCAGGCGTCTCCGATAAAGCGGCGCACAGTGTCGACGAAGCTCATCACCGAGATCGGCTTCGACAGATAGGCCTCGCAGCCGCCCTGCCTAATCCGTTCCTCGTCACCTTTCATGGCGAACGCCGTCACTGCCACGACAGGGATGTCGCGCAGTTGTTCGTCCTCTTTCAGCCACTTGGTGACCTCGAGCCCTGATACTTCCGGCAACTGGATATCCATCAGGATAAGGTCAGGCCGGTGGGCTCGCGCGAGGGCGAGTGCGTCCATGCCATTGCGTGTTTGCAGCGTCGCATAACCGTGCGCATCGAGAAGGTCGTGGAAGAGCTTCATATTGAGCTCGTTATCCTCGACGATGAGCACAGTCTTGCTACCCCGGCCGGAGCCAGGTCTCAGACCCCCGAGGGTCCCACTGCGATGCTGTATGGTCATGGGCAGCATTGCTCTGCTTCTATCGCCGCCATCTGTGCACCGATTCGATGGACGGCTTCTGTGCGTACTTTGCTCACCAAGCACTAACCAACAGTTTAAGGTGTATAAGCGGCAGCAAATATCGCTGTTCGATCTTCGATCCGCCGACAGAGGAGCTTGGCAATGGCTGGCCGTTCGCCGTCGCCGTCGCAACAAGAGAGTGCCGAGGCGATCGGCCTGGCCGCGCTCGTGTTCCTAACCGAGGATGGCGAGCGTCTCGGCCGGTTCCTGGGGGAGACCGGGCTTTCGCCTGCCGATCTGGGCAGCGCGGCCGGCACGCCGCACATGCTGGCGGCCGTGCTCGAGTATCTGCTCGCCGACGAATCGCTGCTGATGGTGTTCGCCGCTGGCGCGGGTCTCGACCCGTTGGACATCGCGCCCGCCAGGTTCACGCTCGGCGGGGGCGGATCGGGGATGAACGAGGAAGGTTATGGCGAAACGGCAAACCGGCAATCCCGAACGGCCGTCAAGAAGCCGTCCAGGAGATGGCGCGGCCCCGAACCGGACGCGGGCTGAACGAAGCGGTCGTCTCACCGCTCCTTGAACGCGCGCGCGATCTGATCGAACAGCGGCTTGGTGGCATAGGACAACGCCGTGCGCTCGTTGGTCTGGATGTAGACCTCGGCCGGCATCCCCGGCAGCAACTTCTTGCCCTCGAGCTTCTTCATCTCGTCATCGGTCAACCCGACGCGAACGACGTAGAAGAGCACGTTGGCCTGTTGCTGCTCCACGTTCACGTTGGCGGGCATCCGGGTGATCGTCCCCTTCAGCTCCGGCGTCGATTGCTGGTCGAACGCGGTGAAGCGAACGTTGGCCTCCTGCCCTAGCCGAAGCTGGGCGATGTCCTGCTGGGCCACCTTCACCTCGACCACCAGCACCTCGTCCTGCGGCACGATCTGCATGACCGGCTCGCTCGGGCCGATCACGCCGCCGATGGTATGCACGGCGAGCTGATGCACCGTACCGCTCTGGGGGGCCCGGATGTCGACACGGCGCAACTGATCCTCGGCGGCGATGCGGCGCTCCTTCAGTTCCGACATCTTGCCCTGGATCTCGCGCAACTCCTTCGTCACTTCCGTACGCAGGTCATTGTCGAGCTGCAGTATCTGCAATTGCGTTTCGGCGATACGCGCCCGCGCTTGCGCCATCGAAGCGGTAAGCTGACCGTGCTCGCCCTCGATGCGGGTTGCCTCGCGATTGAGCTGGATATTCTTGGCCAGCGTCGTCAGCTTGAGAACCACCAGCTTTTCGTTCTCGACCAGCTCCCGGCGTATCAGTTCGATCTCTTTTGCTTTCGAGCGCCGCTGAGAATCAAGCCCGCCGACCTCCTCCTTCAACTGATTGAGGCGCTCATTGAGCTGCGATTTCTGGCCCTCCCGGCCCTTGCGGCGGCTCAGGAACAAGGAGCGCTCGCCGGCCAGGATCTGGATGATATGCGGATGCTGGGTGCGCCCGGCCAGGCTCTCGGGCATCTCCATTTCGGAGCGTTCGTCGCGCTCCGCGATCAGCCGCGACTGGCGCGCCGCGAACTCGTCGAGCTGACTGGTGACGATCCCCAGGTTGGCCCGCGTGATGGTGTCATCGAGGCGCATCACGAGGTCGCCGGCCTCGACCTTGTCGCCATCGCGCACTTTGATCTCGCCGACCACGCCGCCGGTCGGGTGCTGCACCTTCTTCACGTTGCTGTCGACGACCACGGTGCCGGCTCCGATCACCGCACCGGCAAGGTGTGTCGTTGCAGCCCATCCACCGACGCCACCCACGAGCAGAACCGTGACCGCGAGCCCGGCGGTAACCTGGCCACGCATTTCCTTCATGACCATTGCCGGTGTACTCGCTCGCTTCCCCGGCTTGTCGGAGGTGCTGGATTGCGCCGGCTTGATGCTCTTGACTGACATGGGCGTCATCCTTCCCGACTGTTTTCGGTGATGATCCGAAGCCTGACATTGCTGTCGGCCTGCGCGGGCTGGCGTTGCGCGGCAAGCAGCGCGGTCTGCAGAACGGTCGCTGGCGATGATGCCGCGGCTGAAGCAGCCGATGCGGCTGCAGGCTTGGCGGCGGGCGGCGGTTGCGGCCGGGTCGGGGGACCATAGGCGTGCGGCATGACCTTCGGCAGGATCTCGTCCTTGGGCCCGAACGCCTGCGCCTGCCCAGCGTTCATGACCAGGATCTGGTCGACGCCGTTCAGAGCCGACGGACGGTGGGCGATCACGACAACAATGCCCCCGCGATCCCGGATCGACTGGATGGCGGTCGTCAGCGCGGCATCGCCTTCGGCGTCGAGATTGGAATTAGGCTCGTCCAGCACCACCAGGAACGGGTTGCCGAACAGCGCCCTGGCAAGACCGACACGCTGACGCTGGC
>CAMDPA010000377.1 GCA_945903565.1 Devosia equisanguinis
GCTTCCCATCTTTGCCGAATGGCTTGTCTGTCGATCATGCAACGGCGTACGACTGTTCGCCGGGACAAGGAATCCCGCGCTGCCGAGTCACACGGTCGCACGCACACAGATCACGATTCAGCTTTTTTGCGATCCGTCCTTAGTGCGATCTTGATCTCTTCATCGCTCATGCCGATGCCGGTGTCGGCGATCTCGACGAGGGCGCCACCGTCCGCCTGGCGCACAGGGCGCGTATCGTGACTGTGCCGCCGGCACGGGTGAACTTGAGGGCGTTGCCCATCAAGTTGGTGAAGATCTGCCGCAGCTTTACGGCGTCGCCGCGGATCAGTGGCAGGTCGGCGGCGAAGTCTTTTTCGACCACCAGTTGGGCTTCCGCCGACATCAATTCGAGTGACGCCACGCAAACGTGCAGCAGCTCGTCGAGTGCGATCTCGGTCGCATCGAGTGTGTACTTGCCGCTCTGGATTTTCGAGATGTCGAGGATGTCGTTGATGACGGCGAGCAGATGGCCGGCCGAATCGTGGATCAGCGCGGCATACTGGATGATGTCGGCGTCCTTGATCTGGCGCTTCTCATGCTGCGAAAGCAGCTTGGAGAAGCCGATCACCGTGTTGAGCGGCGTCCTCAGCTCATGGCTCATGTTGGCGATGAATTCGGATTTGACCTTGCTGGCCACGTCCGCTTCGATTCGCGCCGAATGTTCCGCCACACGCGTTCGATGCCGCAGCACCGCATCACCGAGAAGCGAAGCATATTCGCTGATCAGGGAGTTCGACTTGCTATTGGAACTGGCGGTGAACATGAGAGTTTTGTTTCGCGCAGTTGAAAGGTGGGTCCAACCACACCCTATGCAGCAACGAATAAGCGCTGGTTAATGGCGCCCTGCTGTTGCGCTCAAATTCGTTCGATATCTCTTAGGCTTGTGTAAATGTGGTGTATGCGTGCATCAGTAGACGCCGCAACTGTTGACGTCTGCATACCGTTGCCGGTGCATGGCGGCTTGCGGGGCCGTGGCCAGGATTGTTTCAGGGAGCAGATCGTCGCGGTTCAGAACAAAGAGCCCTGCGAGCCACCGGGCTCTCGGCCTTTTCTTGGCGCCGTAGCCGGGACGGCAGCGGGAACCGAGTTGTCGGCTTTCGGGCCCCCGTCGAGCGCCTGGGCCGAGAAGCGGCCATCGGCGACCTCGATCGCCAGGACGGCGCCGGGTTTGACCTGGGCGGTCGAGCGGACCGCATTGCCGGCGCCATCGCGTACCAACGCATAGCCGCGATTCAACACGCTTTGATAGCTCAGCGAGCGCAGCATTCCGGCAGTACCGTCTAGCCGGCGGCGATGCGCAGCGAGACGGTTCTCCAACGCGCGCTGGGCACGATCGCCGAGCACGCCGACACGCTCGGCGACCCGGCCCATCCGGCCCCGCACGAGTTCCGGCGTCAGCCGTCCGGACATGCGTTCGAGCCGTCCGCGGCGCGACGCGGTGAGGCGTGCGAGACCGTCCGCGCCCCGCCGTCCCAGCGCTTCGAGCCGGTCACTCGCCCGGGCCAGTCGTACTTCCAGCAGGCGTGGCTGCAACCTTGCGGCGACGCGCGCGTGCCGCATCCCATGCGCCTTCGTATTGGCCAGCAGCCCGCGGCCGAGCCGCCGGTCGACGGCATCGAAGCGCTGGCGTGGGAGTGCGACGAGATCGGCCGGCCGGGGGAGACCCCGCGCCGCCGCCTTGAGACCGGCCGCCGCGCTTTCGAGCGCGCGGCGGACCGCGTTGCGCAGTCTCAGCCCCAACTCGTCGTTGCCCTCGACCAGCTCCGCATACTTGGGAACGGCCCATTCGGCCGCCTTGGTCGGTGTCGGCGCACGGGCGTCGGCGACGAGGTCGATCAGCGTCCAGTCCGTTTCGTGGCCAACGGCGGAAATCAGCGGAATAGTACTTTCTGCGGCGGCGCGGACTACGATCTCCTCGTTGAAGCCCCACAGGTCCTCGAGGCTGCCGCCGCCGCGCGCCACGATCAACACATCGGGGCGAGGCAGCCGGCCGCCGGGCGTCATCGCATTGAACCCGCGGATCGCCGCTGCAACTTCAGCCGCACTGCCCTCGCCCTGCACGCGCACCGGCCACACCAGGACATGGGCTGGAAAGCGCTCGTTGAACCCGGCCAGCATGTCGCGAATCACCGCGCCCGTCGGCGATGTCACGATGCCCACCACGGCGGGCCAGAAAGGCAACTTGCGCTTGCGTTCCTCCGCGAACAGGCCTTCGGCTGCAAACTTGCGCTTGCGCTCCTCCAGGATCGCCATCAGCGCGCCGACGCCGGCGGGCTCCAAATGGTCGATCATGATTTGGTACTTGGACGAGCCCGGATAGGTCGTGACGCGGCCTTGCGCGATCACCTCCATGCCTTCTTCGGGCTTGAACCGCAGCTTCTGAAAACTGCCCTTCCAGATCACGGCGTCGATCTTCGACTTGTCGTCCTTGAGGGCAAAGTAAGCATGACCGGACGAATGCGGCCCGCGATAGCCGGAAATCTCCCCGCGCAGCCGGACATGGCCAAAGCCATCCTCGAGCGCGCGCTTGATCGCGCCCGACAGCTCGGAGACGGTCAGCTCCAGCACATTGGTGGTGGGCCGGGTCTGTTTCAGTGCGGGCTCGGCCACGGTGTGGGCCCCTGACTAGTGTGAGAATACCCGTTGATCATACATCAACGCGGCACCAGCGTGGCCAACGCGGCAAGGTTCTCCAGAGGTTTTAACCCTCGTCGTCGGGCATCACGACCGGCATCACGACCACCATCTTGCGTGCTGCGATGTCGACCGACGGCACGAAGCTGTCGGTGAACGGCACGAGTTCGGTCGATCTACCACCTATAAGACGTATTTCGACTAGGTCGCCGGCACCGTAGTTGTGGACCGCTACCACGTCGCCGATGGTAGACCCATCGGGTGAAACCGCCGCCAGTCCAATGAGGTCCGCGTGATAGAATTCCCCGTCGTCCGGCGCCGGCAGCCTGTCGCGCGCGACGTACAACTCGACGCCCTTGAGCGCCTCGGCCGCATTGCGGTCATCCACCCCCGCGATCCGCGCAATCACGGCTCCCTTGGGCGTAAGACGCACGACTTTGAGCTTGAACGAGCGCGCGCCAGCTGCATCCGCTAGCGGTCCGTAAGAGCCGACATCTTCCGGCGTCGCCGCGAACGAATGTACCACGACCTCGCCGCGGATGCCCTGCGCGCCCGTGATGCGGCCAAGGAGGATCATGCCGCCTGCCCCTTGCTTGCGTCGCGAAAGATGTCAGCCTGAGTTGGGCTGACACCTTTGCAAATCACGCCGCCTTCTCTGCGGCCGCTGCCTTGGCGGCCTTCTCGGCCTCGGCGGCCTCGCGCTCGGTGCGCTTCTTGCCGGGCAGCGCCTTTTGCGGGTTGTTGCGGGCCGTGCGCTTCATCAGGCCTTCCTTGTCGAGGAAGCGTGCCACGCGATCGGTCGGCTGCGCGCCGACCGACAGCCAATGCTTCGCGCGGTCGACGTCGAGCTTGACGCGCTCGCCGCCATCCTTCGGCAGCATCGGATTGAACGAGCCGATCTGCTCGATATAGCGGCCATCACGCGGCGACGTCGCGTTGGCGACGACGATATAATAGTAGGGGCGCTTCTTGGTGCCGCCGCGCGACAGCCGAATCTTCACGGACATTCTAGGTATTCCTCGTTTTTGGTTTCGTATTTGGTTGCGTTCGTCGTTACTTCTTCTTCCCCGGCAAGCCGGGAAGGCCTGGAAACTTCAAGCCGCCACCGGGAAGTCCTGGCAAGCCGCCCTTGGGAAAGCCGCCGCCGAGCCCCGGCAATCCGCCGCCCGATGGCATGCCTGGCATGCCCTTGGGCATCTCGCCGCGCTTCATCTGCTCGATCTGTTCCGGCGTCGGTTGCGGCATGCCGCCACCGCCTCCGCCCATGCCGAGGCCACCCATCAACTTGCCCATCATGCCCTTGTTCTTGCCCATGGCCTTCATCATGTCGGCCATCTGGCGATGCATCTTGAGCAGCTTGTTGACGTCCTCGACCTTGGTGCCCGAACCAGCCGCGATCCGCCGCCGGCGCTTGCCGTCGATCAGCTTGGGCGCGCGCCGCTCCTTCTTCGTCATCGAGGTGATGATCGCATGCTGGCGCTTCAGCACCTTCTCGTCGAGGTTGGCTTCCGCGATCTGCGCCTTCATCTTGGCGACGCCCGGCATCATTCCCATGATGCCCCCGATGCCGCCCATGTTCTGCATCTGCACGAGTTGCTGGGCGAGATCGTCCATATCGAACTCGCCTTTCTTCATCTTGGCGGCCATCGCCTGCGCTTTTTCAGCGTCGAAGTTGGCCGCGGCCTTTTCCACCAGGCTGACGATGTCGCCCATGCCGAGAATGCGGTTGGCGATGCGCGAGGGGTGGAAATCCTCCAGCGCATCCCACTTTTCGCCGGTGCCGATTAGCTTGATCGGCTTGCCCGTGACCGCCCGCATCGACAGCGCCGCGCCGCCACGGCCATCGCCGTCCGCGCGCGTCAGAACGATGCCGGTAACGCCGACCCGGCTGTCGAAAGCCTTGGCTGTGTTGACTGCGTCCTGGCCGGTCAGCGAGTCTGCGACGAGCAGCGTCTCGTGCGGCTGGGTTACGCGCTTGACCTCCGCCACCTCGGCCATCAACGCTTCGTCGATGGTCGTGCGGCCCGCGGTATCGAGCAGCACCACGTCGTAGCCGCCGAGCCGTCCCGCTTCCATCGCCCGGCGCGCGATCTCGACCGGCGTCTGCCCGGCCACGATCGGCAGCGTGGCAACGTCGGTCTGGGTGCCCAGAACCTTGAGCTGCTCCATCGCCGCCGGACGCCGCGTATCGAGCGAGGCCATCAGCACGCGCTTCTTGTCGCGATTGGTGAGCCTGTAGCCGATCTTGGCGCAGCTTGTCGTTTTACCCGAGCCCTGCAGGCCCACCAGCATGATGGCCACGGGGGCGGGTGCGTTGAGGTCGATCGGCTCGGCATCCGAGCCCAGCATCGCCACCATCTCGTCATGGACGATTTTGACGACCATCTGGCCCGGCGTGACCGATTTCACGACCTCCTGGCCAACCGCCTTCTTGCGCACTTCCTCGGTGAAGTTGCGCACCACTTCGAGCGCGACATCGGCTTCGAGCAACGCGCGCCGCACCTCGCGCATGGCTTCGGCCACGTCGCTATCGGTCAACGCGCCGCGTCCTGTCAGCTTGGACAGGATGCCTGACAGGCGATCGGACAGGTTCTGGAACATGCCAGTCGAGCCTCGAGGTCGGAGTACCTTCTTGAGCGTGAAGGTAGGATCAAAGGATCCAAACGCCAACGCGCCCGGCAGCGAATCTCGCTGGCGGGCGGGGACCTGTCTGCGTCCCTTGGGCCGTTTGGACCCAAATGCGCGGAAAGGTGGCTCGTTGACATACGGGCCAGATGATGCGCCGCAAAATGATCGAGACGGGCCCCGCTGTCAACCAGGCCTTTTCCGGCTTGTCGGTAGCACACGAGTTGTCCGGTTCCAGTAGCACACGATATGTCCGGTAATCCGTGATCCTCTCAATGCGCAGCATTGG
>CAMDPA010000378.1 GCA_945903565.1 Devosia equisanguinis
TCCGATCGCCCTTGATCGCGGCAAGGGCCACTTTGGCCTTGAAGTCCGGTGAGTGGTTCCGGCGTGTTCGCTTCGTCATTCTGGCTCCTGATTCGCACGCACAACCGTGCGCGCTGTCAGGCAGAGATTCCACTCATCGCACCGTCCGACATTGTGGAGCCGTCTCTCTGTATCCATTGCATCGTCGAATGCACGCCGGAGTTAACCGTCAGGCGGTCGTGGGATACGGATGGGGGCCTCCCGTGGGCATCGTTAGACCAGCTCGTGGCCGTGCGCCTGCGCCGTCATTTGGCAATAGGGGGAGGGCCAATGACAAGGCGCGATCCTTCACGAGCGGAGGCGGCAGCCAGGCCAGGGCAAAAATCGGCAGTGGCGGCTCGAACTTCTTGCCGGATACCGACGACGAAAATGAATTTCTTGCGCCTGCGATGCTGGCTGCCGGCTTGTCGGCTGCCGCGGCGCGAGGGGCTGCCACCGCAACTTCGCCAACGATTGGCCACGCGCAGAACGGCTGGCAGGCGTCGCCTCGACAATCTGAGTCGGCTCGCTTGTCACCTGGATCATTCGGTGCGCGTGAGCCGTACTCAATGATGTGGGCGTATTGCGTGGCGACCGCCTACACGATGATCGCATTTTTCACGCTAGTTGCGCTGTGCGGCGGGAGCGCCGACTACGGTCTTGGTTCACGTTTCACGATCAGTTTTGCGGGCATACTTGTGTGCGGCACCATAATTCCGACACTAGCGCTGCCAACTTATATCGCCAGCCTCGTTGTTTCGCTTCTTTCATTCAAGAGCGGGGCTCGTCACATTTTAACGGGCGCATTGGTGGGCGCGCTGCCCCTGATTGCGTCCGCGACGACAGGAGGAGCGGCAAAAGGGGTTTCAACGTCCGGACTTCTGGCGTTCATTCTGGCGGGCGCCATTGGGGGCTTTGTTTACTGGCGTTTGAGAGGCTATCCGGACGCAGGCCCTCGGCTCGTGCGCATGGCGGAAAAGTGCTACCGTCTGGCGCCGCGAGTGACGAAGTGGCTTTTCAAGCTGAGGCCGGTGTGAGCATCGGTCCACTCGTTACCCGCTTTGTCTGAACGCCCTTTCCAGCGCCGCCGCCGTTGGTTAGGTTCCCCGCCATGGACGGTACCACGAGACAACCCGGCAGCAAACCACTCTCCCTCCTCGTCTTTGCGATGGGCGGGGAAGGTGGCGGCGTGCTCACCGGATGGATCGTGGCCGCAGCCCGCGCCGAGGGGCTTGCGGTGCAGGCAACCTCCGTGCCCGGCGTGGCGCAGCGTACGGGCGGTACAACTTATTACGTCGAGATGGCGCCGCGTGATCCGGCGGGCCGGACGCCGGTGTTCGCGCTGACGCCCGTGGCGGGCCAGATCGATGTCGTGCTGGCGAGCGAGTTGGCCGAGGCGGCGCGCGCGGCCCGGCTCGGGTTCGTGACGCCCGAACGAACCGCGCTGATCGGCTCCTCGCACCGCGTATTCCTGCTGTCGGAGAAAATGGCGATGGGCGATGGGCGGCTCGATCCGGCCGAGTTGGAAGCCAGCGCGCGCAGCCGTTCCCGGCAGGCGGCGTTCCTCGACATGGAGCAACTCGCCAAGGACGCGGGCGTGCCGATCAGCCCGGTGATGCTCGGGGCGCTGGCGGGATCGAATGTAATGCCGATCGGCCGGGCGGCGTTCGAGAAGGCGATCCGGGATGGCGGCATCGCGGTCGAGCGCAATCTCGCGGCGTTCGCTGCGGCCTACGCGCGCGTGGCCGAAGGGGCAGAGACGGCGGCAAAGCCGGCCGCGTCAAATCCGGTGACGCGCACCGCGGCGGATTTCATCGCGCCCGATCCGATCGCGGACGATAAGCGCGTCGCGCATTATCCCGCGGCTGCGCGCGAGGTCATCGTGCGCGGCCTCGAACGTCTGACGGACTACCAGGACGCGGCCTACGCCGCCGTTTATGTGCAGCGGATCGAACCCTTCAGGGCACGTGATCCCTTGCTGTTGCGCGAGGTCGCCCGGCATCTTGCCTTGCGGATGAGCTACGAGGATGTGATCCGCGTCGCCCAGCACAAAGCGCGCGGCGAGCGCTACGAGCGTATCCGCGGTGAGCTGGGTCTGTCGCGCGACGAGCCGTTCGAGGTGCAGGACTTCTTCAAGCCGGGCGTGCGGGAGCTGGCGGATGTGATGCCGCCACGCATCGCGCGGTTCCTGCTGGGGCGTGTGGCGCGCGGTGGCTGGCTGGCCAAGGCGCACATCGGCATGAAGCTGAAGACGACGACGGTGACGGGTTATCTGCGCGTATGGCTGCTTGCGAAGCTACGGCCGATGCGGCGCGGCACGTACCGCTATCAGACCGAGCAGGCCGCGATCACCGATTGGCTGTCGAACGTGCAAACGTTCGCCGCACGCGACGAGACGGCGCTGGCGCGCGAGGTGGTGGAGCTTGCCCGTCTCATCAAGGGCTATGGCGACACGCATGCGCGCGGCTCAGCCAACTATGCCCGCATCGTTGAGGCGCTGGTTGTGCCGGCGCTGCGCTCGGCCGACGCGCTGCCGGGCCTTGCCGAGCGCGTGCGCAAGGCAAAAGAGGCAGCACTCGACGATGCCGAAGGCAAGTCGCTCGATGCGATATTGCAGCGCGATCCCGCTACGTCCGCCGTCGCGACGGCTTGAGCCGTGACGAAGGCGTGGTAGGTTCGCAGCGAACGCATTGCGCTGTCTTCAAGTGGGGCAGCGCCGCCTGCAGCCCAATTGGAAGACGCCCATGAAAATCGCGATCGTCGGAACGGATCCCGCCGGCCTTTACCTCGCTTGCCTCCTCAAGTCCCGCCGGCCGGATTGCATGGTCGAGATCATCGATACCGGCTCGCCGGATCGAGACGCCGCCCCGCCGCATATCCTCACCAATCCGGTCAAGCCCGAGCTGAAGCTTGCCGATGCCGAGCTCGGCGCGCGTATCATGGCGGCGGCGAGCCGCACGCAGGGCGTCGTCATCAAACGCGACGGCGAGATGGTGCGCACCGGCGGCCAGGCCTATGCGATGATCCGCGCGGCGACGCTCGTGACGATCTTGCGGGAGCGAGCTTCGGCGTTGGGGTGCCGCATCGAAACGGGTTCGGTCGCAGGCCGCAAGCCGGCTGACCTTGGCGACGTCGTCGTGATCGCCGACGGTGCGGAGAGCGTGACACGGGCCACATTGGCGGATGGCTTCAAGCCGGAGCTGAGGCCGAGCAAGACGCGGCTGATGGTGTTTTCGACGGACCGCAGCGTGGCGGAGCCGACGTTCCTGTTTCGCCGCATGTCCGGTGCTGTGTTCCACGCCTTCCTTTATCCGGACGGCCAGGGTTCGAGCACGCTGACGGTCGAGACGACAGCGATGGGGCTGGCGGCTGCGGGGCTGGAAGGCGCCGGCGCGGCAAAGAGCGCGGACGTCGTGGCGACGCTGTTTGGTCCCGACCTGGAAGGCCGTAAGATCACCCCGCGCGGAGGAAGCTGGCGGCCGTTCATTGCGGTGCGCAACGCGGCCTGGACCAGCGGCAACGCGGTGCTGCTGGGGGCGGCTGCCTACAACGCGCACCACTCGGTCGGCCTGGGCGTGCGCTCGGGATTGGAGGATGCGGAAGCGCTGGCGACGTTGATCGCCGACGGGTCCAAGATCGACGAGGCGCTGGGCCGGTTCGAAGCGGCGCGCCGGCCGCGCGCGGACAGCCTGCAGCGAGCGTCGGCGGCGAGCGTGACGTGGTTCGAGCACACCAACCGCTACATCGACATGGCCCTGCCGCAGTTCGCCTACTCGTGCCTGACGCGCAGCATGCGTCTCAATCACGAGCAGATGCGCGCGTTGGCGCCGGAGCTCAGCGAAGCCGTCGAGACGCTGATCGCGGGTGGGGCGAAGTCAAAGACCAATCGCCCGCCGCCGCCGATGTTCACGCCGATCACACTGCGTGGCCTGACCATCCCCAACCGCATCGCGATGTCGCCGATGTGCATGTATAACGCAATCGACAAGGACGGCACGGTCGGCGATTTTCATCTCGTGCATTACGGCAGCCGCGCGATGGGCGGCGCGGGCCTGGTCATTGCCGAGATGACCGATGTCTCGCCGGAAGGCCGCATCAGCGCCTACTGCGCGGGCATGTACAAACCCGAGCACGTCGTGGCATGGCGGCGGGTGACGGACTTCATTCACGCAAAAACGACATCCAAGGTCGGCGTGCAGCTCGGTCATGCCGGCCGCAAGGGCGGCGAACTCAGGCCCTGGGAGCGCGGCGGCGCCAAGGGCCCGCAATGGCAGACGATCGCCCCGTCCGCGATCCCGTTCGTCAAGGACGGTGTGCCCCCACGCGAATTGAACCGCGCCGACATGGATCGTCTCGTCGCCGCCTACGCCAACGCGACGCGGATGGCCGATCAGGCCGGGTTTGATTTTCTCGAGCTGCACTTCGCGCACGGTTATCTGCTGTCGACGTTCATCTCGCCGCTGTCGAACACACGGACAGACCAGTATGGCGGCTCGCTGGCCAATCGCCTGCGGTTCCCGATGGAGGTGTTCGAAGCGGTGCGCGCGGCCTGGCCGCAGGACAAGCCGAGCTGCGTGCGCATTTCCGCCTACGACTGGATGGAAGGCGGCACCACGGTCGAAGATGCCATCGCGATCGGGCGGATGCTCAAGGATGCCGGCAACGACATCCTATCGGTGTCGACGGGCGGTGTGACCGGCGTCAGGCCGACAGCCGGACGGCTCTATCAGGCGACGTTCTCCGATCAGGTCCGCAACGAACTGAAGATCATCACCATGAACGTCGGCGCCATGGCCAGCCACGGCGACATCAACGGCATGATCGCGGCGGGCCGGGCCGATATGTGCGCGCTCGCGCGGGGCCACCTGTTCGACCCCTATTTTACCCGCCACGCCGCCCATCAACAGGACTACACCGATCTTGGCTGGCCGAGCGAATACGAGCGCGCGGCATCGCTTGAAATGCGGGATTTCTGAGGGTGCGGTGGGGGCTGAAGGCGGCGGCGGGTCCGACAGGTCCACTGCGACGAGAATGTCTGATTGTGGCGCGATGCTTTACCCCGTCTTAAGGCATCGCATGTATGGTCACTCCTAGGTTCCCAAGCGTAACTCTCCTGATCCCAGGTGCTGCGTCACACTCATAGAAACCGGTGGATGAAAAGGTCGCGACGCCCGCCATTTGTGTTGCTTGGTGCGCTGCTCGCAACGGCCTATTTCATCGCTCACTCGGTGTTTGGAACGCACGGCCTTCGTGCAAAGGACAAGCTGATCGAGCGCTCGGGTCATCTCGAGCGCGAGATAGCTGTCCTGGAGGCCGTGCGTTTCCGTTTGCATCGCGACGTGGCTGCGCTGTCGAGCGAGCCCCCCCACCCTGACATCGTCGAAACCGCCGCCCGCGCAGCCCTCGGCTTCGTGCGCCCCGGTGATCTCGTTGCCGTGCCGGGTAGGTAGCAGCGGATCAGGGCAGCTTTCACGCTGCTTCCCTAGAGCATTTTCCACCTGATCTGGGTCGCTACCCGTATCCGGCGTGGCGAAAGTAGT
>CAMDPA010000379.1 GCA_945903565.1 Devosia equisanguinis
CAAAGGCATCGGCCGGATCGCCGCGCGGGTGTTCGAGCAGCTCGTCACGCACCCGCCGCGGACGATGCGGATGCTGGTCGACGAGACGAGGCGTTGTAGATGGTACGGGTCAGTTCAGAGGACGACCTGAGCCAAGGGGATAGGTATGACCGGCGAGTAGGTGCGCAAACACGAGGACGTCGAAGCTGCGCAACGAGGGTGTTCTGTCAAACCAGGCCCACAGGAAAAACGGCGGCGAGAAAATGAGTGACTGTGGATCTGCGATGCTGGGGTGGCCGCCGTAGTAATACGGGTTCCACAAAACCGAAGTTCCAGCATGGAGCGACTCGGCCAGAAATCGAAAGAACGCAAAAAACTGGTTCTTCGAGTCCCAAGGAACGACGCTGTCGTTGAGATACCATTGTAACATCGCTGCCAGCCAAACAAGGCAGACGGAAAGCAGCACAGGCCACAGCGCATCGGATTTCTGACGCGCCGCACAGCCATGACCGCGACCAGACAAAGCTGGATCGGCAAAAACCACGTTCCCTCCCTGCGCAGGGTCGAAGCGGCAATCCTGCGCTGCGCCGGCTATGCTGTTGCCCAGAAGTCCGGGTCACTGACGCAATACTTCAGCCTAGCCGTCTGTCGTGCAATTCGGGATCATGCACTAGGTAATAGACCCTATCAAGCAAACAGCGGATGCTCCTGCTTTCGGGGCGGCCTCATCGTTTCGAACGGATGAACGGATAGAGCATTTTCCACCAAAGTGGACACCGGTTTGGTGCAGAAAATGCGACAAACAAAGGGCTAGAGCGCTTTCCTCTGGCTCAAATCGAGTGGAAAGCGCTCTAGAGGTGCTGCGCAATGCGTCTCAGGAATAAAATCCGACGTCGGATCAGGCCGCACCCGGCCATCACCCCCAGCGGCGGCTCAGCGCGTTCGTGAACGCCTTGGCGATACGCGTCGGCAACGCCGGCGGTGGCGCGACGTCGGCCACCTCGGGCTTGGCCTCGACCGCCGAAATCGAACCGCGCGCGAGCTCGTCGAGGAAGTGCTGCATCAACTCGACCTCGCGCTCGCCGAGATCCGTGAACTGAACCGTGAACATGGCGTGGGCGGGATCGCGGCGCACCACCTTGGCCTTCGCATCGAAGGAGATCTCGAGCCCCTTGTAGGGCAGCGTCAGGACGAGCGCGATCGGGTCGCCGGCGTTGGGAATCGGGCCGGGGAATTGATCGACCCGCAACCCGCCCAGACTCCAGTCCGAGGCGCGCGCACGCTTGCCATCGACTTCCACGTACAGCGCTGCCGTCACACGGGGATGGCGGCGTTGCTCGTGCTGCGCTGGTTTAACCTGGGCCGCCATGGCTTGCACTTTACTGGGCGCGATACAACTATCCGCCGCCAGCCCGTAGGCCGGCAGCAGCCCGATCCTCGCACAATGAAGTTAATTGTTCGCGATTTGCAGCGCCCGCCGTATGGGGGTAGCACTGCGCTTCCACCTGATGCCCGCGCCTGCCGATGGCAGCACCGGGCGTCACCGCGAACGAGATCTGGGGAGACCTGACATGGACACACCCGCCCTGCGCGAAAGCGATGCCCGTGCGCTGCTGTTCGCATGGCCGAGCGAGGACACCTCGCGCGTTCCGTTTCAGGTCTACACCGATCCCGCCATCTACGAGGCGGAACAGCGGCTGATCTTCCAGGGCCCGACCTGGAACCTGCTCGGTGTCGAGGCCGAGATCCCCAACCCCGGTGACTACAAGACGACCCACGTCGGCGCCGCGCCCGTCATTTTGCTCCGCGACGAGACCGGCACGATCAACGCCCTCCTCAATCGCTGCGCCCATAAGGGATCGCTCGTCTGCTACAAGCCGTGCGGCAACGCGCGTGAGCTGACCTGCGTCTATCACAACTGGGTCTACGACCTGCGCGGCAAGCTCACCGGCGTCGCCTTCAAGCGCGGGGTCGGCGGCAAGGGCGGCCTGACGGAGGAGTTCGACCAGAACCAGCACGGCCTGCGCCGGCTGCGCGTCGAGACCTATCGCGGGATCATCTTCGGCACGTTCTCTAACGAGACGCCGCCGTTCGTCGACTACATCGGCGAGGAGCTGGCGGCCTGCATCGACCGGGTGATGATCAAACCGCTCAAGGTGCTCGGCTTCCACAGCCAGGTGCTGCCCAACAACTGGAAGCTCTATGCGGAGAACACCAAGGACAGCTACCACGCGAGCCTGCTGCACGTGTTCCACAACACGTTCGGCATCGTGCGTGCCGGCATGGGCGGCGGCATCAAGCTCAGCCCCAACGGCTGGAACCACCTGAGCTGGACCGAGCGGGGCGCACTCGCTGCCGACCAGTCGACGAGCCGCGAGAAGGTGCGCTCGCTCAACGACCAGTACAAGCTCGCCGACCCCGCCATGATGGAGCACAAGCTCGAGCTCGGCGATCAGGTGACGAACTCGATCCAGAGCGTGTTTCCGGGCACCGTCATCCAGCAGATCCACAATTGCCTCGCCGTCCGCCAGCTCGTGCCGCGCGGTGTCGATCGCTCGGAGTTGCTGTGGACAATCCTCGGCTTCGAGGACGACGACGCGGCGATGCTGGAGCACCGCTTGAAGTCCAACAACCTCGTCGGCCCCGCCGGGTTCATCTCGATGGAAGACGGCTGCGTCGGCGGTTGGGTGCAGCACGCGGCCGGCGCCGATCCCACGGCGCAGACGATCATGCCGATGGGCGGCCGAACAATCGAGCCGAGCGAGGGTTCGCGCGTCACCGAGTCCGCCGTGCGTGGCTTCTGGAAGGGCTGGCGGGAGTGCATGGGCGTATGACCGGCGACAAAGACATGAGCCCACTCCGGCAAGTTGCCGACAGCTCGCTGGAAGGCCTGCGCCTGCGCGCGCGCATCGAAGCGCTGCAAGCCGACTATGCGCAGTGCATCGATTCCGATCGGCTCGAGGACTGGCCGAACTTCTTCACCGAAGACGGCCTCTACAAGGTCGTCACGCGCGAGAACCACGAACGCGGGCTGCCGGTCAGTCTGATCTATTGCACCGGACGCGGCATGCTGGCCGACCGCATCACCGCGCTGCGCACCGCCAACATCTACGAGCCGCACGTCTATTGCCACCTCGGCGGCGCGTTGCGCATCACGGCGACCGCAGGCGGCGTCACGCACGCCGAGAGCAATTTCACCGTCGTCCGCACCATGGCGAGCGGCGAGATGATCGTGTTCGTGTGCGGCCGCTACCTCGACCGCATCGTCGAGCGCGAGGGCACGCTGATGTTGGCCGAGCGCATCGTCATGCTCGACTCCCGCCGCATCGACACGCTGCTGGTGATCCCGATTTGATGATCCCTGCCCTGATGCAGAAAATGATTGCTGAACGGAAATCGCGGGAGTAGGCTGAGTAAAAGTGCTTAGCCGGACGCCCGCGTGACTGAGAGGCTCATATGCCTGTAGTCGTGGCAATTCCATCGGCTGGATACCCTGCCGCGATTTCTCTTGTCGCGCCGCTGTCCTGTGCCGGCAATTCTTGCACCTCACTCGATCGATTTTCCCAAGACGCCGGCGCGCAGCCGCAGGCGATGCCTCGTCGCGACTTTGCACACGATAGACTTGAACTGAGACGCCAAAACTGACGACCGAATGGGCGTCTCGCGAACCAGGGAGAGAAACCGATGCCAAGGCATAAGCCCGGCACGAATGCGTCGCATTCACCGGACCTCGAACCCGTCGCCGGCAACGGCTTGCTCAGTCGGCGCGCCCTGCTCGGACGCGGCGCCGTGATCGCCGGCGCGATGGGCACCAGCGCATCGCTGACGGGCGCCGCCGCCGAGCCGCTCAAGGACGATCCGTGGAGCCTCACGATGGGGAATGTCACCCCGGCTTTGCAAACCCCGTCCAGGTTCGAAAAGCATGTCGTGCGCACGCTGAGCAACCCCAACAACGAGCTGCGCAACTCGCACGGGCGCACGCCGCACCATTTGATCAACGGTACGATCACGCCCAACAGCCTTCACTTCTCGATCAATCACTCAGGCCTGCCCGACATCGATCCGGCCAAGCACAAGCTCGTCGTCCACGGCAAGGTGAAGCGACCGCTCACGTTCGATCTCGAGACGCTGTCGCGCTATCCGCTCGTCACGCGCATGGGGTTCCTGGAATGCGGTGGCAACAGTGCGCCGATGTTCTCGGTGACGCCGATGCAGATCACGGCCCAGGCGATCCACGGGCTCGTGTCGAATGCGGAATGGACCGGTGTGCCGCTGTCGATCCTGCTTGACGAGGCCGGCATCGATCCAACGGCCAAATGGCTGGTGGCCGAGGGGGCGGACTCGCTGGCTCTGCATCGCAGCGTGCCCGTGAAGAAGGCCTATGACGACGCGATCGTCGCGATCTACCAGAACGGCGAGCGGCTGATGCCGGGCAACGGCTATCCCATGCGCCTGTTCCTGCCCGGCTATCAGGGCAACATGAACGTGAAGTTCCTGCGCCGGCTCAAGGTCGTCGACGAGCCTGTCATGAGCTATTACGAGGCCAAGACCTACTCGCAGCTTCAGCCCGACGGCAAATCGTGGCGCTTCCACTTCCTGCAGGAGGTCAAGAGCTTCATCACGCATCCCTCATTCGGGCACACGATGAAGGGACCCGGATACTACGACATCTCCGGCGTCGCCTATTCCGGTACAGGCCGCATCCAGCGCGTGATGGTATCGGCCGACGGCGGACAGAGCTGGGCGGAGGCCGCGCTCCAGGCCCCCGTGCTGCCGAAGGCGTTCACCCGCTTCCGCATGCCCTGGCGGTGGGACGGCCAGCCCGCGGTCATCATGAGCCGCGCCTGGGACGAGGCGGGCTACGAGCAGCCGCTTCGCACCGATTTCGTCGCCCGGCGCGGCCAGACCAAGAACCCGGTGACCAACCCGCTGATCTTCCCCAACCAGCACTACAACTCCATCACGTCCTGGGGCATCAACGCCAAGGGGGAGATCGCCCATGTCTACGCTTAAGCTCGCGCTCGCGCTCGCCGCGTCGGTGGCCGTCGCCGCCGCCGCGCTCGCCCAGTCGCCCAATCTCGGCAAGCCGATCACAGAGGCCGATATCAAGGCCTGGGACATCGAGGCCGCGCCGAGCGGCAGGGGGCTCCCGCCCGGCAAGGGCACGGTCGCGGACGGCGCCAAGGTCTATGCCGACAAGTGTGCCGCCTGCCACAAGCCGGACCTGACCGGCGGCGGCGCTCCAGGCGCCGGCACGCTGATCGGCGGCCAGCCGCTCAGCAACGGCATCGAGACGCCCAAGACGATCGCCAACTTCTATGGCCACTCGACCACGCTGTTCGACTTCATCCGGCGCGCGATGCCGTTCCAGGCGCCGCGCACGCTGACGAGCGACGAGGTCTATGCGGTCACCGCCTTCATCCTCGCGCGCAACAAGATCATTCCCGACAGCGCGGTGATGAATGCGGAGACGCTGCCGAAGGTGAAGATGCCGAACGCCGACAACTTCATCATCAAGTTCCCGGATCGGATTTGATCGTCGCGCGGTGTCAGCCCCTCCGGGT
>CAMDPA010000380.1 GCA_945903565.1 Devosia equisanguinis
GCGACCTTGAGGTTGGTGAAGAAATACTCGAGTGGTCCGGTGATGATTAGCTTGGGATCGCCGAGGCTCTTCGGCCAGACCCAAACCAGCGGCCAGGTCAGCACGTTGTAGATCTGGTGTGCGACCGTGAAGCACACAACGAACATAACGGCGAAGGCGATCAGCGAATAAATCAGCCGCTGCCGCAGTTCGATCAGGTGATCCATCAGCGGCATACGGGATTCGTCGATGTGCTCCTGGCCGGGCCGCTTGGGCTCGTCGCTGCTGCCGTGCGATGGGTTCATGTCCTGCATCGCGTGCCTCATGCCCCGACGTTGGCGGGGGCGGGAACCGCCGGATCGGCCTTCGTGGCGGCAGGCGCGGTTACCGGCGGGGCGGCAGCGGCGGCGGCGGCAATGGCGGCCGCACCTACGCCGCGTGCGGCGGGGGCGTCACTGGTGATGCCGGTGGCTGCCTCATCGACCGGGAACGGCAGCCCGTTGGCATCGTGGGCGTCGGGGTGGTGGGTTCCACCGATGCCTTGGGCGGTATCGTCAAGCTCGCGTTTCATGGAGCCGAACTCGCTGTCGACGGAGCGCTCTACGTCACGAAACGTGTTCTCGGCGTCGGCCTTGATGTTCTCGACATCCTTCTTTAGCTGATCAAGCTCGCTTTCGCGCATGGCTTCGTCGAACTGGGCCCGAAACTCAGACGCCTGCCGCTTGACCACGCCCAGATACTTGCCGATGGTGCGCAGTAGCGTCGGCAACTCTTTCGGGCCCACCACGATGAGGGCCACGATGCCGATGACCAGAATTTCCTGCCAACCTACATCGAACATGGTTCGTTCCTGGTGCCTCAGTTCGGGGCGCCTCTAGGATTGAGGGGCCTGAATGCGCAGCTCATCAAGCCGCAAAGCAGCTTAAACCACAAGCGCCAACTCGCGGGATCGTGAAGCCCAACGGCGTGGCGCATGCATCCCAAGCCGGCGAACGATCCGCTCGGATCAGCCAACCTTCGACTTGTCGCTGGCGGCCTGGGCTGCCTGAGCGGCGGCGTTGCCGTGCTCGATGATCTTGGGATCCGTCTTGGCGTCGTCGGGCTTCTTGGCGGGGTCCTCGTCCTCGGCCATGCCCTTCTTGAAGCTCTTGATGCCCTTGGCGACGTCGCCCATGATCTCGGAGATCTTGCCGCGGCCGAACAGCAACACGACGATCAACAGCAGAATGACCCAGTGCCAGATGCTCATTGCACCCATAAAACGCGCTCCTTCAAGGCGGCTGGACCGTGGCCGGCCACCTCATTTCACAGATTAGAAGATACTATCGCAGATCGATCATATGGGAGCAAGCCAGCCATCCGGGGAGGGGTAATATTCGGTGGCGTAGGTCGGGCTGAGGTCGGCAATTTTGCCGGTCGAAGCCCGACGTATTGCTCCGTAACGTCGGGCTTCGCGCGAAGGTCGCTCAGCGCCGACCTACGGCTTCTGCTCTTCGCCCTCGGCCTCTTCGGGATCGTCCTCTGGCTCGGGCAGGTCGAGTTCTTCCTGCAAGGCTTCGTCGTCCTCGCCACCGGCATCGAGGGGTAACTCGTCCGGCATCAGGGCGGCGACGTCGGTCGGTGAGGGCACCTTGAAGTCGGGCGGCAGGTTGGCGTCGAGCAGGCCGGACGCCTTGAGATCGGCCAGGCCCGGCAGATCGCCCACCGCGGCCAGCCCAAAGTGTTCGAGGAACCGTTCGGTGGTGCCATACGTGACCGGTTTGCCCGGCGCGCGGCGGCGGCCACGGGGACGCACGAAACCCGCTTCCATCAACACGTCGAGCGTGCCTTTGGAGATCGAGACGCCGCGGATTTCCTCGATCTCGGCGCGCGTTGCGGGCTGGTGGTAGGCGACGATCGCCAGCGTTTCCAGCGCTGCCCTGGACAGCCGGCGCTCCTGCTTGGCGTGCCGCTCCAGCGCCCACGACAGGTCCGCCGCCGTGCGGAACGCCCACTTGCTCGCGACCTTCACCAGATTGACGCCGCGGCTGCGGTAGCTCCCCTGGAGTTCGGCGAGCAGGCCGGGGATGTCGTCGCCGGGCTTGAGGTAGGTCGCGATGCCGGCTTCATCGAGCGGGGCTGCGGAGGCGAAGATCACGGCTTCCACTATGCGCAGTTTCTCGCGGTGCTCGGGCGAGGGCTCGATGGGGGCGGGGGACGAGCGCGTCTCGATGGTGTTGATCAGGTCGTGGACCGGCGAGGGTGTTCCGCCCTCCTGTTCCAGGTCATCGGCAGGCGCGGCGGCATCGTTCGCCGGCGCCGCGACCTTGTCGCTGGCGTCGTCGCTCGGGGCATCGCCGGTGCTTCCCACCAGACTCAAACGTGGGGGACCCATTCAACCTTCCTTGGTTTGCGGCGCGGATTCCTTGCGACGCATGTAGATCGGCGCGAACGGCATATCCTGCCGTAACTCGATCATGCCCTCGCGGGCCATTTCGAGTGTCGCGCCGAACGAGCTTGCCAGCATCGTGCGGCCCATGTCGACGCCGGGTTGGGGAGCGGGCAGGTATTGATCGATAAACAGGTCGAGCTGGAACCATCCGCCGTTGCTCGCGCCGACCAGCGTTTCAAGCCGCCGCCGCGCATCCTTGATCGACCACACGGTGCGGCGCTTGACGACGTGTACGCGCTTGATCGTGCGGCGGCGTTGATCCGCATAGGCTTTGAGGAGGTCGAAGATCTCGGCGGTATAGGTCGTCTCGCGCACCGTGCGCACGGTCTCCGGTGCGCCGCGCGGGAAGATGTCGAGGCCGAGCCGCTTGCGCGTCAGCAGTTGCGCCGCGGCCTGCCGCATCGCGTCCAGGCGCTGCAGGCGGAATTGCAAGCGGGCGGCGATCTCCTCGCCGGACATCGTTTCCGCGTCGCCCTTTTCCTTGGGCAGCAAGAGGCGCGACTTGAGGAACGCGAGCCAAGCGGCCATCACCAGATAGTCGGCGGCGATCTCCAGGTTCACTTTCTTCGCTTCGGCTATGAAGGCGAGATACTGATCGACGAGCGCGAGAATCGAGATGTGGGCGAGATCGATCTTGTGCGTGCGTGCCAGGGCGAGGAGTAGATCGAGGGGGCCCGCGAAGCCCTCGATGTCGAGGAGTAGCGCGTCCTCCGGGGGCACGTCGACCACGACCGGTGCTTCCCACGCGGCGGCGGCAGCGTCGAGGCCGGTTGCGCTCTCGTTGGGTGATGGCGGATCCGGCAGCGTCACGAGGGGTGGGGTCTCCAGCGTTGAGGTTCGCGATCCGAAGTTTACACGGATTCAAGGGCTTTCAGAGTAACGATCGTAGTAAATGAGGGCAAAAATCGAATCGCCGCAGGGGAAGAAATACGCGCAGATCCCTGGAAATAGTGGCTTCGGCGGAAGCGGCTGACCCTCATCCTAGCCTTCTCCCCTCTGAAAGGAGGGGAGAAGGGATAAGTCAGGGGCTGGCCAGGATGGGGGGGAAGCCCCATCTTGTCGGCAACCAACCCTATCCCAGGAGCCACATATGCTCGACAATACGACGCCCAAGGGCCGGCTGATCGCGGCGGCTTTGAAGCTGGCGGGCGAGCGGCCCTGGAAGGACGTGACGCTTATCGACATCGCGGACGAGGCCGGCGTGACGCTGGCGGAGTTGCGCGGGGCGTTCGACGGCAAGGCTGCGATCGTGCGTGGGTTCGTGCGGGCGGTCGACGACGAATTGCTGCGCAAGGCTAAGCGGCCGCAAGCGGGCGAAGGGCCGCGCGATGCGCTGTTCGAGGTGATCATGGCGCGGCTCGATCTGCTGGGGCCCTACAAGCCAGCGATCCGATCCATTTTCGCCTCCACGGACCCCGATTTCGCGATGGTGCGGACGGCGCTGGCGTCGCAGCACTGGATGCTGCAGGCGGCGGGTATCGGAACCGAGGGGGCATCGGGTACGGTGCGTACGCTGGGTCTAACATCGCTTTACGCCTCGGTGTTCCGCACCTGGCTCGACGACGAGGACCCCGGCATGGCGCGCACGATGGCCGCGCTCGATCGGCGGCTGCGGCGTGGCGAGCGCAATTTGAAGGCGCTGAACGATGTGTGCGGCACGGTGTCGGGGTTCGCCAAGCAGATCGGCGGCTTGTTCGGCGGCGCGCGGCGGGGTAGCGATCGCAAGCCCGATGCAGCGACGACCGATGCGGGGCCCGCGCGCGACGGCGGTTAGCGAAGTCGTGCGCGACAACATTCCAAATTCATCGAAGGACTCGCTCATGAAAACCCGTGCCGCTGTTGCCTTCGAGAAAGCCAAGCCGCTCGAAATCGTCGAGGTCGATCTGGAAGGCCCGAGGGCGGGCGAGGTGCTGATCGAGATCAAGGCGACGGGCATTTGCCACACGGATGAGTTCACGTTGTCGGGTGCGGACCCGGAGGGGTTGTTTCCGGCGATCCTGGGCCATGAAGGCGCGGGCGTGGTGGTCGACGTTGGGGCCGGCGTGAAAAGCCTCAAGAAGGGCGATCATGTTATTCCGCTGTATACGCCCGAATGCCGGGAGTGCCCGTCGTGCCTGTCGCGCAAGACCAATCTTTGCACGGCGATTCGCGGCACGCAGGGGCAGGGCCTGATGCCGGACGGTACGTCGCGGTTCTCCTATAAGGGGCAGAAGATCTTCCACTACATGGGTTGCTCGACGTTCGCGAACCACACCGTGCTGCCGGAAATCGCGGTGGCGAAAATTCGCGACGACGCGCCGTTCGACAAGGTCTGTTACGTCGGTTGCGGCGTGACGACGGGTGTCGGGGCGGTGCTCAACACGGCGAAGGTGCTGCCGGGCGAGACGGCGATCGTGTTTGGTCTGGGCGGCATCGGCCTCAACGTGATCCAAGGGCTGCGGTTGGCGGGCGCAGACATGATCATCGGCGTCGATATGAACGACACCAAGGAGGAGTGGGGCCGGCGTTTCGGCATGACGCATTTCGTCAATCCGAAGAAGGTGAGCGGCGATCTGGTCACGCATCTGGTGAACCTGACCAAGCGCGGGGCGGATCAGATCGGCGGCGCGGACTACACGTTCGAATGTATCGGAAACGTCGATGTGATGCGGGTGGCGCTGGAGAGCTCGCATCGCGGCTGGGGCCAATCGATCATCATCGGTGTTGCCGGCGCGGGCCAGGAGATCAAGACGCGGCCGTTCCAACTCGTCACCGGGCGAACGTGGAAGGGTACCGCATTCGGCGGCGCGCGCGGGCGGACCGATGTGCCGAAGATCGTCGACTGGTACATGGGCGGCAAGATCGAGATCGACCCGATGATCACCCACATCCTGCCGCTGGAGCGCATCAACGAAGGCTTCGACCTGATGCACAAGGGCGAGAGCATACGCAGCGTGGTGGTGTTTTGAGGGGCGCGCACGCGACAGGGTCTAGGGCCTGTCGTCAGTTGAGCCAGAACAGTACGCAAACCAGTGCAACGGCCGCAAGGAAAGTGTTGGCGAGCTTGTCGTAGCGGGTGGCGAGTGCGCGGTATTGCTTGAGGTTTCCAAAGAACCGCTCGACGAGATTGCGCTCACGG
>CAMDPA010000381.1 GCA_945903565.1 Devosia equisanguinis
AACCTATGAGAAAGGCATCAAGGTCAGCAAAGCCGAGTTGGCGGCGGTCAAGCTTGTCGGCGATGACTTCCATCCCGAATGGAACTATACAATCAGCCCACGCAGACCGGGGAACTCGTAGCGGTTATTCTGCGATCTGTCCTTAGCGCGCATGGGGCGTAGCCCTTGGAGAACCCTGCCTTGGAAGGGAAAGCTACTCCGGCTTGCCGAGGAAGCGTTCGAGCCAGTGGATGTCGTAGATGCCGTTGACGATGTCGGGCTGGCGGACAAGTTCGGTGAACAGCGGGATGGTCGTCTCGATGCCGTCGATCACGAACTCGGACAGGCAGCGGCGTAGGCGCATCAGGCACTCATTGCGGTTCTTGCCGTGCACGATCAGCTTGCCGATCAAGCTGTCGTAGTTGGGCGGGATCCGGTAGCCCTGATAGGCGCCGGAATCGACGCGCACGCCGAGCCCGCCCGGCGGATGCCAGTACGTTATCTTGCCGGGGGAGGGGCGGAAGTTCTTGGGGTTCTCGGCGTTGATCCGGCACTCGATGGCGTGGCCGGAGAACACCACGTCCTCCTGCGTCAGCGTCAGCGGCGCGCCGGATGCGACGCGGATCTGCTCCAGCACCAGGTCGATGCCGGTGATTGCTTCCGTCACGGGATGTTCGACCTGCAGGCGCGTGTTCATCTCGATGAAGAAGAACTCGCCGTCCTCGTACAGGAACTCGACGGTGCCGACGCCGCGGTACTTGAGCTTTTGCATCGCCTGCGCGACGACGAGGCCGATCTTCGAGCGCTGCACGTCGTTGAGCGAGGGACTCGGCGCCTCCTCCCACACCTTCTGATGCCGGCGCTGTAGGGAGCAATCGCGCTCGCCCAGATGGATGGCGTGACCACGGCCGTCGCCCAGCACCTGGATTTCGATGTGGCGGGGCTTGGTCAGGTATTTCTCGATATAGACGCTGTCGTCGCCGAACGCGGCCTTGGCCTCCGAGCGCGCGGTGGAAAGCGCCATGCCGATATCGGCTTCGCTGCGGGCGACCTTCATGCCACGGCCGCCGCCGCCCGATGCTGCTTTGATCAGCACGGGAAAGCCCATCGCGCGGGCGACCTTGATCGCCTCCGCCTCGGTGGTCACGGCGCCGTCCGAGCCAGGCACCACGGGGATGCCGAGCCGCTTGGCGGTCTCCTTCGCCTCGATCTTGTCGCCCATGATCCGGATGTGCTCGGACGTCGGGCCGATGAAGGTGATCTGGTGCTCTTCGAGGATTTCCGCGAAACGTGCGTTCTCGGACAGAAAACCGTAGCCGGGATGCACGGCGTCCGCGCCGGTGATCTCGCAGGCGGCGAGCAGGCGGGGAATGTTGAGATAGCTTTCCGATGCGGGCGGCGGGCCGATGCACACGCTTTCGTCCGCCAGCTTCACATGCATGGCGTCGGCGTCGACCGTCGAATGCACGGCGACGGAGGCAATGCCGAGCTCCTTGCACGCCCGCTGTACGCGGAGCGCGATCTCGCCTCGGTTGGCTATTAGGACCTTGTCGAACATTTAGGACCGTGAGTGGTGAGTGGCCAGTGGTGAGTGGTGAGACGTCAGGCGGTCGAGTTTCCCCCACTCACCATCTCACCACTCACCACTCACCCGTTCATTCGATCACAACCAAGGGCTCGCCGAACTCGACGGGCTGGGCGTTCTCGAACAGGATCTGGGTGACAGTGCCGGCACGAGGGGCCGGAATCTGGTTCATCGTTTTCATGGCTTCGATGATCAGCAGCGTCTGCCCCTGGGACACGCGCGTGCCGATCTCGATGAAGACGGGCGCGCCTGGCTCGGGAGCGCGATAAGCCGTTCCCACCATTGGCGATTTGACCGCGCCGGGATGGCTCGCCACATCGGCCGGCGACGCGGCAGCGCCGGGTTGACCAGAGGCGGCTGCCGATCCGGCCAGGGCTGCCGGCATGGTGGCTGCTACCGTCAGGTTCCGGGCCACCCGGATGCGGAGGCCGGCCTTTTCGATTTCGATCTCCGACAACCCGGTCTCATTGAGAAGCTGAGCAAGCTCGCGGATCGCCGCGTGCTCCGACCCGGTGGTTTCCTTCGGTTCCTTCGCCATGCGTCGCATGCCCTTTCCCGTCCGGAGGTTGGCCCGGGGCTGCCCAACGGCAAGCCCACGGAACCAGCACTCAGGCCGCCTTCTTCGTAAAGTGTTCCACCATCGCATCGATGGCCAAGAGATACCCGTGCGGGCCAAAGCCGCAGATCACTCCGATTGCCGCCGGCGCCACGTAGGAGTGGTGACGGAAGCTCTCGCGCGCGAAAACATTGGACAGATGGACCTCGATCACCGGCTGCTCGGCGGCCTTGATTGCATCGTGTAGCGCGATCGAGGTGTGCGTCAGCGCGCCGGCGTTGAGGATGATGCCCGCTGCGCCGTCCCGCGCACCCTGCACCCAGTCCACCAGTTCGCCCTCGTGATTGGTCTGCCTGAAATCCGTCGCGATACCGCGAACCCCGGCATGCTTTTCCACCTGCTGGCGGATGTCGGCCAGCGTCGCCGTGCCGTAGACGGCAGGCTCGCGTTTGCCGAGCATGTTGAGGTTGGGTCCGTTGAGGACGAAGATCGGCTTCGGCATTCCCGCCTATTGCATGGTCTAGTTCTCGGATTGGCGCATCATACGCCACTCGCGTGCAATCATGGCCACGACGGCGCACAATTCCACAGGCAACTTAGGCGCGTCTATCAGCTTTTTCGCAAGCGCGAAAGGGGCGGGGGCGCGCGCTACGTAGCCGCGTCCGCCAAGCCCGACCGGACAGGCATATGTTGCATTGCGGTATTAAGCAGAGTTCGCAGAAGTGTACTCTGCGGTTTTGCGATAAATCTCTGCTTAGGGCGTTCAGCAGATCTTGCAGCCGTTCTTGCGGATCTCGACCAGCATCTTCTGCATGCCATCGGCGTTGACGTAGCCGACGTTGACCTTGTTATCGAGCAGGAAGCCTGGCGTGCCCTCGATGCCCAGCTCCTGGCCGATCTTGATGTTCTCTTCGATCATCTTGTCGATCTTCGGATCGGCCATGTCGGTCTTGAGGCGGGCGACGTCGAGGCCGACGCGCTGGGCCACGGTGAACAGGTTGGCCGCCGTCACCTGCTTCTCGCGCATCAGGGCGGTGTGGAACTCCCAGTACTTGTTCTGCTTGATCGAGGCGGAGGCGGCCTTGGCGGCCAGCACCGAATCCGGCCCGCCGAAGATCGGGTATTCCTTCATCACCACGCGGACCTTGGGGTCGGCCTTGGTGAGCTTGTTGAGGTCGTCGACGGCGCGTTTGCACCAGCCGCAGTTGTAATCGAAGAACTCGATCACGGTGACGTCGCCCTTGGCGTTGCCGAGCACGAAGTCGCCGGCCGCCCTGAAGATCTGGGCCTTGTTCTCGCTCATGAAGCGCTCTTGCTTCACGGCTTGCTCGGCGGCCTGCTTGCGCTCGAGCTCCTTGGAGACCTCGACGATGATCTCGGGATTGGCGACCAGATAGTCCTTGATGATACCATGCAGGGCTTGCACCTGGGCGGGCGTGAAGGCGCCGGACCTGTCCGTCATGGGAATAAGCGCGGAATTGCCTGCCGGGGCCTGGGCCATGGCGGGCCCGGCCGAAATCAGGGCGGAGCCATTGCCGCCACGGTCGGCGCCGATATTGAGCAGGCTCACCACGGCGAAGGCGGCGACGCCGCCCAACACTGCGCCTTTGCCCGTGGTTAGAGCCCGCAGTGCTCCAGCGATTGAACCTTCAGCCATGGCAGGATCTCCGTTCAGGGCCAACCTCTGGCCGTTCCGATTGCGGGGACTACTAGATCGTACCGGCGGCGTGCGCCAGTGGCCCGGCATTCAATAGTGCGTCAGTAGCTGTCCTTGGGCGTCGTCTTGATGATGTCGTCGGCCTTCAACCAAGCGCGGCTACCGTTGGGCAGGGCCCGCTGGGCCCGCTGCGCGAAGATCACGGCCTGCTTGCGGTCGCCGCCGACCAGATGGGCTTGGGCCATCGAGACGTCGGCTTCCGCGACCCGGCCTTTGGCGGCGTAGGCGCGGGCGAGGGTGCGGTGGCCGCCGATGTCGTCGGGGCGCGTGTCCATCGACACCTCGAGGATGCGGATCGCCTCGTCGTATTGCGCGACGTCGTTGCTGTCGACGATGACCTTGGCCAGCTCCATGCGGAGCAAGTGGGAGCGGTTGCCCATCAGTTTGAGCGCCTGCCGCAGCGGGGCGACGGCCTCTTTCGGCTTGCCGTCCTTGGCATAGACGTGGCCCTTGAGCTCCCAGAAATAAGGGCTGTTCGGCTTCTCCTTGATCAAGGCGTCGATCTCGCCGATGGCCTTGGTGCAGTTGCCGGAGCAGTTGGCGGCGATGGCGCGGGCATAGCGGGCCGGCAGGGTCTTGTTCTCGGGTGGATACATCCTGAGCACGTCCTGCGCCGGTATCGTGAAGCCACGCAACTTGGCGCGGATCAGATCGTGGCGCATCTGCAGCTCTGGTGAGTCCTTGGCATTGTAATGGGGGCTGGCGACCACCTGCTCCTTGAGCTGCGCGATGCGCGTGCGCTCGGTCGGGTGGCTCAGCAGGTAAGGGTTGACGCCATAGGCGCGGTTCTCGACGCCCAGCCGCTCGAACGTTTCGAGCATGCCGCGGCCGGACTGTCCGGTCGCCGTCAGATACTTGAGGCCGGCGATGTCGGCGGCGGATTCCTGCTGGCGGCGGCGGGCGAGGAAGGTGCGCAGCCAGGGCTCGTCACCGGCCACGAGGGCTGCGCCGTTGCGCGACAGGATGGCGGCGGCGATGCCGATCAGCCTGGTCAGCATCATACCGGTTTGAACGCGCTCGATTTCGGCGCGCAGGGCGGCCAGATGCGCGCCGTCGATGTGGCCGACTTCGTGGGCGATGACGCCGATCACCTGGTTGGGCGTCTCGGCCTGCATGATCAGGCCGGTGTTCATGAACACGTTGCGGCCATCGAGCACGAACGCGTTGAACGTGCGGTCGTTGATGATCCGCATCGCGACGTTGCCGCGCTCCAGCCCCGCCGCCTTGAGGATCGGCCGGGCATAGTCGGTCAGCACGCCTTCGATCTCGTCGTCGAAGATGATGCTCTGCGCGCGCACGGGAGCGGTTACGGTTGCCGTGGCCAGCGCCAACGAAGCAGCCAGCGTTATGCCGCGCGCGACGGCACGAGAGTGATACCTGAGCAAGGTTCTGATCCTGTGGCTCGCCATGCTACCAAAGCCGTGTCGCCGAATCGGGCGGCAGCGGCCGAATTCGCGCACCGTAGTTGCATCGGCGATTGCGGTAAAGACAAGGCGGATGGGGGCGCAAGCAGGGTGATTCAAGTCACCGCGTATGATGGCGGCGCGAACAGAGTTCTAACGGTCTCCGCCCGACGGAGACCACCGATGAACGCGCTGACCTTGTTCCAAGCCCTCGAAGCTATCCCGGATCATCGGACCAAGAAGGGCAGACGCTTTCCGCTGCC
>CAMDPA010000382.1 GCA_945903565.1 Devosia equisanguinis
TGAAGACCCCGGATCTGCGCACTCCGACCTAACGGTCGGATCGCTGGTCCGGGGACGCAGTGGAGAGGTGGTTACTCCTGATTGCCAAAGTTAGCATATGGGGCCAGCCCTGCACCCCGTCGTTCCGAAGGCGCGTCTCCGACACGATCGGGACACCCGCCAAACCACCCGTCTTTTTATGCATAAAAAGAAGGGGGTCTGGGGTCTCCCCAGGCGGGTGTGGGCGGCAGCCCGCTCGCGTAGCGAATTGCCCAGGCTCATCGCCCGCAGATTGGCGCACCAGCCATCACGCTTGCAAGCGCCATTGCCACCCGGCCCTCCATGCCTATAGTGCGCGCCAAATCAGGGTTTCGGCGCACGAAGGTCAGCAACATGGCAAACCATACAACGGCAAAGGGCAGCGGGCCTAAAAAAGTGGTGCTGGCCTATTCGGGTGGGCTCGATACGTCGATCATCCTGAAGTGGCTGCAGGAGACCTACGCCTGCGAGGTCGTGACGTTCACGGCGGACCTCGGCCAGGGCGAGGAACTGGGCCCGGCGCGCAAGAAGGCGGAGTTGCTCGGCATCAAGCCGGACAACATCTTCATCGAGGACCTGCGCGAGGAGTTCGTGCGCGACTACGTGTTCCCGATGTTCCGCGCCAATGCGGTCTACGAGGGCGTCTATCTGCTCGGCACCTCGATCGCGCGGCCGCTGATCGCCAAACGGCAAATTGAAATAGCGCGAAAAACGGGCGCCGATGCGGTGTGTCACGGCGCGACCGGCAAGGGCAACGATCAGGTCCGCTTCGAGCTGACGTATTACGCGCTGGAGCCCTCGATTAAGATCATCGCGCCGTGGCGCGAGTGGGCGTTCAAGGGCCGCGAGGATCTGCTCGAGTTCGCGCGCGCCAACCAGATCCCAATCGCCAAGGACAAGGAAGGCGAGGCCCCGTTCTCGGTCGACGCCAACCTGTTGCACTCCTCCTCCGAGGGCAAGGTGCTCGAAGACCCGGCGAAGAAGGCGCCGGAAGTCGTGTATCAGCGCACGATCTCGCCGATGGATGCGCCCGACAAGGTGACGACGGTGAAGATCGGTTTCGCCAAGGGCGATGCGGTTTCGATCGACGGCAAGAAGCTGTCGCCGGCGTCGCTGCTGGCCAAGCTCAACGACCTCGGCAAGGCCAACGGCATCGGCCGGCTCGATCTCGTCGAGAACCGTTTCGTCGGCATGAAGTCGCGCGGCGTGTACGAGACGCCCGGCGGCACGATCCTGCTGACGGCGCATCGCGCGATCGAGTCGATCACGCTCGACCGTGGCGCGGCGCATCTCAAGGACGATCTGATGCCGCGCTATGCGGAGCTGATCTACTACGGTTTCTGGGAAAGCCCGGAGCGGCGCATGCTGCAGGCGCTGATCGATCAGAGCCAGGAGCACGTCGAGGGCGAGGTGACGCTGGAACTCTACAAGGGCAACGTCATCGTGATCGGCCGCGAGAGCGCGAAGTCGCTGTACTCGACCACGCTGGTCACCTTCGAGGACGACCGCGGCGCGTACGATCAGAAGGACGCGGCTGGGTTTATCAGGTTGAATGCGTTGCGGTTGCGGACGCTGGGTGGGCGGGATCGCGGGGGGAAGTAGGGCGGTCGAGCGCGCGTCGCGTCGGCATATACGCCGGAGCGACACCGAGTGTTGTGCGCAGCCCGCCGATGTCGGCGCGTGAAAACGGCTGGCTGCGCGAATGGGCTTGCCCGCCCTACGCGTCACCTTCCTCCCACAAACCCCACCGCCTCAATCGCCGGGCTCTTAGCCCCGCCACACGTCACCGCCACCGCGCCGAGCGTCACGCCCTTGGCCACGAACTCCGGGCCCAACTGGCGGGCGGTCATTTTGTAGGCAGCGGACTGTTGCGGCGACGGCGGCGCGTTGGCCTTGATCGAGCAGCCGTCGGGGCGTTCGCCGGCGAAGGCAACGGCGTCATCGGCAGCGAACGAATAGCCGGAGAAATAGGTGGCGTCGTAGACCTCCAGCAGCAGGTCGGCACCGGCGAGCGGGATCGGTTTGGGCAGCGGCACGACGAACGATATCCCGAGGATGTCGCCGTAGTAGCTGACCGACACCTCGCGCGGCGCGCCTGGGCGGATGCGGTTGGCGCCCTGGCGGATGGTCGTGAACGACTTGAACATATCGAGCGTCGACTTGGTCTGCGCGGCGACCGCCGCCATCTCGGATGGGCTCAGCTTGCCGTCCTGGTCCTTGTCGTGCTCCTCGAGCTGGGAGGTGAGCCAGGCTTCGTCGAGCACCCAGATATGGTGCAGCCCCGTCAGCGCGCCGCCCTCCACGAGCAGCAGCGTGCGAACCTCGATCCACACGTGCGGGTGCGCCCAGGCGGAGGGCGAATGGCCGGTCAGCGCGGCGGCGGCCAAGGCCACCAAACCCGCGATCCAGGCCGTCGTTCGTGTCAGCTTCAGCATGGCCCTTGCCGTTCTGCGGTTAACGATAGCCTGCTCCATGGCGGAGGCGGGGGCCTGTGGACAACTTCTACGGTGGGGAATGGTTAACAAGATGGGAGCACCAAACTGCCTGCTTTCGCGTAGGGGCCTGGTCCGGTATGGATCGCGCATGTTGATGCCCACGCCGAACACCGCAGACTTGATGGAGCCGATCCGATGAGAATGCTGCTCCTGGCCTCCGCCGGTGGCGCGATCGGTGCGGGCGCGCGTTATGCGGTGTCGCAGTGGTTCGTCGTACGGGGGTGGACCGAATTTCCCTGGGCGACACTGCTGATCAATATAACGGGCTCGGTGCTGATGGGGGTAACTGCGGGCATCGTGATGTCGCGCGCCTCGCTGCCGCCGGAACTGCGTGTATTCCTGGCCACCGGCATCCTCGGCGGCTACACCACTTTCTCGGCGTTCTCGCTCGAGGTCTTCCAGTTGGCCGAACGCGGCCAGATGATCCACGCCGGGCTCTATATCCTTGCTTCCGTCGCGCTCTCGGTCCTGGGACTGGGGCTCGGCCTCATAACCGCGAAATGGCTGATACCATGAGTTTTCCCGTCGAGACGATCGAGATCAGGCCGGACGAAAAGGGCATGCGGTTCGACCGCTGGTTTCGCGTTCACTTTCCGGCCGTGAGCCAGGGCTATCTGCAGAAGCTGCTGCGCTCGGGCCAGGTGAAAGTCGACAGCAAGCGCGCCCAGGCCAACGACCGCGTCGAGGTCGGCCAAAAGGTGCGCGTGCCCAGCATCGTGCGCGATCCCCCCAAGATGAAGCCGTCGCTCAAGCCGCCGCCGGGTCTGTCCAAGGCCGATCGCGACTTCATCGAGAACATGATCCTGTACGAGGACGACTATGTGGTGGTGCTGAACAAGCCGTTCGGGATCGCGGTGCAGGGCGGCACGGGCACGACGCGGCACATCGACGGACTGCTCGCGGGCATGGTCGACCGCTTCGGCGACCGGCCGCGCCTCGTACATCGCCTCGACCGCGATACGACCGGCGTGCTGCTCGTCGCCAAGAAGCGCGAGGCCGCCGCCAAGCTCGGTCGCGTGTTCCAGACGCGATCGGCCGCCAAGACCTACTGGGCGCTCGTCAAGGGCGTGCCGAAGCCGCCGCAAGGCAAGGTCGAGGCGGCCCTCGTCAAGGCGTCGGGCCCCGAAGGCGATCGCGTGCGCAAAGCCGAGCCGGGCGAACAGGAACGCGCGATGCACGCGACGACGCGCTATTCGATGATCGATCGCGTTGGGCAGAAGGCGGCGTGGGTTTCGCTCAAGCCCGTCACCGGCCGTCAGCATCAGTTGCGCGCGCACATGGCGCTGATTGGCCATCCGATCGTCGGCGACAACAAGTACGAAGGCGGCATGGACCTGCCGGCCGAGAACATGGAGCCCAAGCTGCATCTGCATGCGCGCCGGCTGATGCTTACCCACCCCTACGACGCCAACAAGAAGATCGACGTCACCGCGCCGTTGCCCGATCACATGCGCAAGACGTGGAAGCTGCTGGGGCTAGAGGAAAATCGCTTCGACGCGAAGTGATCCACCCTCCGCGATATTCGTAGGTCGGCGCTGAGCGCCCTTCGCGCGAAGCCCGACAGTCCCGAGCGATACGTCGGGCTTCGACCGGCAAAAAAAATGCCGGCCTCAGCCCGACGACTACGACACGAGCACATCGAGGCCCACATGACCCGCGTCGCCGTCACTACGCCGTTGTTCGATTTCTATCCCGAGCTCAAGGCCGAGCTTGCGGCGCGCTATCCCGGCGCGAAGTTCCGCACCGACCGGCATCGCTTTTCCGAGGACGAGCTGATTGCCTACCTCAAAGGCTACGACGTGGCCGTGGTCGGCATCGACTACTTCACGCAGAAGGTGTGCGCCGCGCTGCCCGATCTCAAGGTGATCTCGCTGTGCTCGGCGGGCGTCGATCACATCGATCCCGTGATCCTGAACAAACACGGCATCCGCATGTGGTGGGCGGCGGGCGTCAACAAGAACTCGGTCGCCGAAATGGCGGTCTGCTACATGATCTTCGCGCTGCGGCGGATGCACGAGTTCTCGACGATTCTGCGCAACGGCGCGTGGAAGGGACCGATGGGCGCGGGCGCGGATCTGCGCGGCCAGACCGTCGGCATCCACGGCTGCGGCCACATCGGCAAGGAAGTCGTGAAATTGCTGCAGCCGTTCGGCGTGAAGATCATCGCCTGCGACCGCGCCGATATCTCCGCCTTCGCCACGCAATGGAACGTGGAAGTGGTTGGGCCGGAGGAATTGTGGGCGCGCTCCGACGTGCTGACGATCCACCTGCCGCGCAACGTCACGACGATCGGCATGTACACGCGCGACGTGCTCGCCAAGCTCAAACCCGGCATGACGCTGATCAACTGCGCGCGCGGCGGCATCTTCGATGAAGCCGCGCTGGCGGAGCGCGTAGCGTCCGGCTCAATCGCTGCCGCCGCATTCGACGTGTTCGCGGTCGAGCCGGCCAACGCCAATCCGCTGCTGGCGTTGCCGACGTTCTTCGCCTCCCCCCACATCGGCGCAACCACCCGCGACAGCTGGCGCGCCATGCTCCGCTCCGGCATGGACGGCATCGAAAAGCCGTGGCGCGCGGAGGTGGGGATTTATCCGTTCGATTGATGCGCTCCTTCGTAGGGTGGAAGAGGCCCCTTGGCCTTATTCCACCGGCAACGTTGCAACGTCGGTGTGCGTGTTGGCGGAGCCAAACTCTGCTCGAACGACAACACTCCCACCCTCACGCGGTTTCCCGCGCGAGGATGAAAGTGGCTCAGGGGCGCGGGGCGACAGATGTCCGCGTTGTTTAGTTTAGTTTTTAAGCGGCACACGTGCCGCCCCGCACAGGATTTCAAACGGCATACCCACGGCGTTGAACCGGATCATCGGACCCCCGAGTCTCACGGGGGCGGACGTGGCGAGCCTCGGCCCAGAGGTGCGCGTGACACCGGGTGGGCCGACCTGTATCCCGCCCCTCACGATCGAGACGCCTCGCGAGCGCA
>CAMDPA010000383.1 GCA_945903565.1 Devosia equisanguinis
GCATCGGCCGGATCGCCGCGCGGGTGTTCGAGCAGCTCGTCACGCACCCGCCGCGGACGATGCGGATGCTGGTCGACGAGACGAGGCGTTGTAGATGGTACGGGTCAGTTCAGAGGACGACCTGAGCCAAGGGGATAGGTATGCAAGCGCAGCCTTCCAAATGACCGCTTCGCCCACCAGCCTATTTCGGTGGGCGGGCCTTCCATGAGTTGTGCGCCATGCGCCTGGTGATCGCCGCGGTTGGCCGGCTCAAGGATGGGCCGGAGCGGGTGCTCTACACGCGCTATACCGAGCGGGTGAATGCCACGGGGCGCGGCGTCGGCCTTGGGCCGATCGAGCTGCGCGAGTTGCCGGAAGGCAAGGCATCGAGCCGCGATGCCCGCATGAACGACGAGGCCGAGCGGCTGCTCGCGCGCACGGAACCGCCGTGCTGGCGCATCCTGCTGGACGAGCGCGGCAAAGCCCTGACCAGCCAAGCGTTCGCGCACATGCTGCGCGACATCCGCGATCGCGGCGAAGGCACCGCCGCGTTTCTGATCGGTGGACCCGACGGGCACGGCGAGACGGCGCGGCAGCAGGCAAGGCAAGCGATCTCGCTAGGGCCGATGACGCTGCCGCACGGGCTTGCACGGATCGTGCTCGCCGAGCAGATCTATCGCGCCGTTACCATCCTGTCCGGGCATCCCTATCATCGCGATTGAGTGATGGGATGCATTCGGCGATGCGCTATTTCCCGATGGCGCATTAGGTGTGGAACAGGCTAGCCTGCCGGCGCGGCGCACGCATCGCAGCCGCGATTGGGGAGGGACGCAGATGCCGAGTTCAATGGTCAAGATCGTCGGGGGCTTTATCGCCGGTGCGCTGGCTGTGCTGATATTCCACCAGGGCATGTATGTGCTCATCCAACAGCTGTTGAGCATGAAGATCCTGGGCGCCCCGCCGCTTGGCGGCACGCCCTGGAATTTCTCGGCCGATCCGGGGGCCTATGGCTTGCCACGCGTGTTGAACCAGGCATTCTGGGGCGGGCTGTGGGGCATCGTGTTCGCCTATATGATCGACGTATTGCCGGGCCCGAACTGGTTGCGCGGCTTCGTGTTCGGTTGCGTCTTCCCGATGCTGCTGGGGAGCTGGCTGCTCGTTCCATTGATCAAGGCAAACATGTTCGGGATTGTGAAGCCTCCGCAGGTGCTGTTCAGCGGCGCACTCGAGAAGGGCTTCGACATCATGCGATTGCGCAACGGTTTCCTGCTCAACGGCGTCGCGTTCGGCATCGGGCTTGGTCTGCTCTTTCCGTTCATCGCCAACATGATGTCAGGGCGTAATCGGCATTGAATGCCGGCCTCGCGCCTCAATCCGAGCCTGCCACTGGGGTAGAATACCAGATAACCGGAACAACCCCGGCCAAAACAACCAAGACTTGACCGGGCAGCGGTTTCTTGCTGCCCTGCGCGGCCACAACAATACTGCGTCATAGGGAGAGACGTATGAGCCTAAGGTTCGCAAAGCGCGGTGGGCGTCGAGGGAGCTTCGCGCTTGCCGTCGCTACGATGGCCGCCATGGCGGCATCCGCCAACGCCCAGGATTTCTACGCCGGCAAGACCGTCACTATCGTCGTGGCCAACACCGCGGGCAGCGGCTACGACGCCTACGGTCGAGCTTTGGCGCGGCACATGGCGAAGTACATCCCCGGCAAGCCGACCGTCATCGTGCAGAACATGCCCGGCGCGGGCAGCATCAAGGCGACGGACTACACCGCCAACGTCGCACCCAAGGACGGCACGCTGTTCACGCTGGCGATGCCCGGCGCGCTGGTCGAGCCGCTGACCGGCGATCCCACGAAGTACCGCTACGATCCGACGAAGCTGGCCTACGTCGGCACGATGGATAGCGGCACGCGGATGTGCATGACCGTCAATACCTCGAAGATCAAATCCCTCGAGGACGCGCGCAAGACGAAGACGATCCTGGCGGCGACCGCGGCCGGCAGCTCGGCGTTCGACTATGCGTATTTCATCAACGCATTGACCGGCACGCAGTTCAACGTCGTGACCGGCTATCCCGGGCCAGGCGATATGTTCCTTGCCGCCGAGCGTGGCGAGGCCGACGGCCTGTGCGGCATCGACATCAGCACGTATACGACGCTGCGTCCGGGCTGGCTGACGGGCGACAAGAAGGGCCATCCGCTCATTCAGCTCGGGCTCGAGGTGAACCCAAAAGCAACCGCTTTGGGGTTCCCGCCGATCTGGGATTTCATCAAGCCGGAGGACAAGGCGCTGGTCGAGCTGATCGTCAGCCAGCAGGTGTTCCAGCGGCCGTTCCTCGCGCCGCCGGGCACGCCCGACGCCCAGCTCAAGGTTTTGCGCACCGCGTTCATGGCCGCGCTTAAGGATCCCGAACTTCTGGCGGAGGCGGCGAAGAGCAACCTCGAGCTCAATCCCAAGAGCGGGGAGGAGGTCGAGGCGCTGGTCAAGAAGATCTATTCCGCGCCCAAGGAACTGATCCAGCGGATGGGAAAAGTCATCCGGCCCTGAGTTTGGACTGCGGGTGGGGCACAACAGCTACGGCGATCGGAAGGTTCGGTCATGTTGGATCGTGCATGCCTTGGGACGGTGGTGGCCGCCGGCATTTGTTTAACCAGTGCGTCGCACACCGCATCGGCGCAAGATTTCTGGGCGGGCAAGAACCTCAACCTGATCGTCGGCTCGGACCCGGGAACCGGCTATGACGTCTATGGCCGCGCCGTCGGCCGGCACATCGCCAAGCATATTCCGGGACGGCCGACGATCGTGCCGCAGAACCTGACCGGCGCGGGCAGCAAGCGGGCGGCGGAGCATATCGCACTGGTCGCGCCCAAGGACGGCACGGTGATCGCCATCGTGTTCCCCGGCGCGATTGCCGAGCCGCTGGTGGTGGAGCGTGCGAAGTGGCGCTACGACCCGACCAAGCTCGAATATCTCGGCACCGCGGACAGCGGCACGCGGATGTGCTCGACGCGCTTGGGGGCGAAGGTAACGACCTTCGAGCAGGCCAAGCAGGAGATCGCGACAATCGGCGCATCGGCGCCGGGCGGCTCGACGTTCGACTATCCAACGATGCTCAATGCGTTGACCGGCACGAAGTTCAAGGTCGTGAGCGGTTACAAGGCGACGGTCGATATCGCGATCGCTGTGGATCGCGGCGAAGTCGATGGCTGGTGCGGCGTCGAGATCAGCACGTACATGTCGATCCGGCCGGAATGGCTGGAGAAGAAGCAGGCCAACAACATCGTACAGCTCGGTCTGGAGCCGAGCCCTGAAATGACGGCGCTGGGCATTCCCTCGGTATGGAAGTTCGTGCCGGAGGCTAACCGGAACGTGATGGAGTTGATCGTCAGCCAGCAGGTGTTCCAGCGCCCGTTCATCATGCCCCCCGGCACGCCGCCGGAGCGGATCAAGCAGCTCCAGGCCGCATTCATGGCGACAATGAAGGACCCGGAGTTCCTGGCCGAAGCCGCCAAGATGAAGCTGACGGTCGGTCCCCGCAGCGGGCCAGACGTCGCGGCCCTCGTGCAGAAAATGTACGCCTCGCCGCCCGACGTGATCGCCCAGATGACCAAGGCCGTCCGACCGGAGTAGGAACGCGACGACGGTGCTCCGAAACGGAAGCGACGGTCTCAGGAGTAGCGGGCGGACGGATCATCGTGACCGCATGAGTGTCGCCGCATGGTCCGATTACCGGAACGGCAGCGGAAGGTTTTGGTGGGGGAGAATGAAAAGGGATTGGGCCAAGTGCTGACAGTAGGCCCCAGAGGGGCCGTAGACTGTAGCCACGGGTGAAGCGCAGCGGAACCCGTGGAGATCTCGATTCCATCAGCAGCCGCCCCGGAGGGGCGGAGGAATTCGCCGCGACCGTCAGATCGAAACTCATTCGCCCCTTCTCGCCGAAGGCGAGCCTTCGGCTCGACGGGGCGATGCTGAAACGAGGGAGATTTCGGTCTACGGGTTCCGCTGCGCTCCACCCGTAGCTACAGTCCACTCGCCCCTTCGGGGCCGAGGTCTCCGATGACTGCACGGGTTAAAAGCGCGCGTTGCCAACGTGCATATGGCGCGACAGCCATCGGAGGACGAGCGGAAATTTGCGGGGCTGTCACGCGAGGATGTTCATGCTTGATCCGAGCGACCTACTGGCAAAGCCCACGCGTGTCCTGCCACCAAGCAGCGCTACCGCATCTTTCGAGCCGGTGACCACATGAAACGCCGTTCCACCCGTGTTGGTGTTTGCGCCGACACGCGTTAGACAGGCGCGCTGGCCCACCATGGGCTGGCAGAGCCTGGGGGGACGTTTGCTCGGTGTTGTTTTCTCGTTGCTGGCGGCGGCGACGTTCGCGCTCAATGCAGCCGCTGCGCGGCGCGCGGTGCTGTCGGGCACGGTGCTGCAAGGGCTGATGATCACGGTGCCGTTGGGTGTGCCGCTGTTTCTCGTGCTGATGCTTGCCACCGGTCAGACGCATCTGCTGCTGGCATTTCCGCTGGAAGCCTTCGTCTGGTTCGCGGCGGCCGGCATCGTTCATTTCGTCATTGGACGCTATGGCAACTACGCCGCCAGTGCTGCGATCGGCACCAATCTGGCGTCGCCGATCCTGCAGTGCGAAGTGCTGATCACGCTGGCCCTGGCGATCTACATTCTGGGCGAATATCTGACGCCGTTGCGGGCGTTAGGCATCGTACTGGTGCTGCTGGGGCCCGCGCTGATCGTCAATCGGGAGGACGCCAAAAAGGCGGCGGCCAATACGAGTTCAAGCGCGAGCGCTGCTCCAAGTGAAACGATTGGCGTCAAGGCCGCGTTCAAGCCGCGCTATTTCGAAGGCTATTTGTACGCGATGCTGGCCGCTGTCGGCTATGGCCTCAGCCCCGTTTTCATCGGATTGGGATTGAAGGCGGCAGGAGGAACCGGAGTTCTCGCCGGTGGCTTCGTCTCCTACGTCGCGGCCTCGTTGACGGTGGCGCTGGTGCTGCTCGTGTTGCGGCCGCCCGCGTCGACCTACCGGATCGGCGAAACGGCGCTCAAATGGTTCCTGTTTGCCGGTTGCATCGTGTTCCTGTCGCACGCCTTTCGCTACGCCGCGATTGCGCTGGCACCGGTATCGGTAGTGACGGCGCTGCAGCGGTTGTCGTCGCTGTTCCGCATCTATTTCGGCTGGATCATCAACCGGGATCACGAGGTGTTCGACGAGAGCGTAATCGTGGCGACCGTCGTTTCGATGATCGGGGCGATGGCGCTGTCGATCAGCACCGAAACGTTCCTGTCGCTGGCGGCGTGGCCCGATTGGCTCGTTGGGATCGCACGGATGCGGTGGCCGTAATGGCTTACTTGGCCTGCAAATAGTCGGCGGCTTCCAGTGGCGGCAAGCGATCGTCCTGCGCGCGCACCATGCTGGCGCTGAAGGCTTCGACCGTGATGCCAAGCGTCTCGTGCCGGGTCAGATGGCCGAGCAGATAGGGATGCGCGCC
>CAMDPA010000384.1 GCA_945903565.1 Devosia equisanguinis
ATCTCGACGAGTTCGCGTTCCGCCACAACCGGCGCAAGACCAAAGGCATCGGCCGGATCGCCGCGCGGGTGTTCGAGCAGCTCGTCACGCACCCGCCGCGGACGATGCGGATGCTGGTCGACGAGACGAGGCGTTGTTGATGGTACGGGTCAGTTCAGAGGACGACCTGAGCCAAGGGGATAGGTATGCCGCCGATGAAGCCGTCGATCGATGGGTTCGTGTCGTTGGCCGTGCCGTAGCCGCCGTGGATCCCCACGTAAAAGCCGGTCCATGGGCTGGCGCCATGTGATTGGGCGGAGGCGGTCGATGCAGTGAAAGCAAACAATACCGCAGCGCTGATCGCGCCGAACTTCATGAGATTGTTCATCGCTTGGCCTCAGTTCTTGTGCCTACCCATAGGGTGATTGAACGTTCGCCCTGGTTCGACGGGGATCGCAAGGCGACCGCCTCAATGAAACAGTACACGGCAACACGGGCGGCGAATAACATGGAGTGCGGTGGTTCGGGGGGCCGCTAGCGCAACAGTACGTAGTTTTAAACCTTTTCGTGCGTGTCCGCAGAGCGTGACGCTGCGCCGAAATGCCGTGCGGTCGAGCGCTGGGCGGCTGATCCGTGCGCGAGTTCAGCCTTCAAGCCGCCCGCACGACGCCGGCGAGGCTGCGGAAGCCGGCGCCTGAGATTTCCACCGGCAGTATGCGGCCGAGCAGATCGGGTGTGGCGTCGGCGTGGACCGACTGCAGGTACGGCGAGCGGCCAATCAGCTGGCCGGCGTTGCGGCCCGGCTTTTCGAACAGCACCGGAAACACCTTGCCGATGCAGCCCGCATTGAAGCTCGCTTGCTGGTCGGCGAGCAGCAACTGCAGCCGCTCCAGCCGTTCCGCCGCAACCTCGGGCGCGACTTGACGGTCGAGGCTGGCCGCCGGCGTGCCCGGTCGCGGGCTGTACTTGAACGAGTACGCTTGCGCGAACCGCACGGCTCGCACGACGTCGAGGGTTGCCTCGAACTCGGCCTCGGTCTCGCCGGGGAAGCCGACGATGATGTCGGTCGACAGCGCGATGTCGGGTCGGGCCTGGCGGACGCGGGCGATGATGCGGAGATAGTCGTCCGCGGTGTGCTTGCGGTTCATGCCAGCGAGGATACGGTCCGAGCCTGCCTGAAAGGGCAGGTGCAGATAGGGCATCAACTTGTCGATGCTGCCATGCGCCTCGATCAGATCGTCGGTCATGTCGCGGGGATGGCTGGTCATATAGCGCAGCCGCTCCAGCCCATCGATGCGGGCAAGCTGAGCGATTAACCCCGCCAGCGAGCACGGCGGGCCGTCGGGGCCATCGCCGTGGTAGCCGTTGACGTTCTGACCGAGCAGGGTCAGCTCGCGGACGCCGCGCGCCACCAGCCGGCGGGCTTCGGATTCGATCGCCGCTACCGGGCGCGACATCTCCATGCCGCGCGTATAGGGCACCACGCAGAACGTGCAGAACTTGTCGCAACCTTCCTGCACCGTGAGGAATGCCGCTGCCGGGCCCGCGGGCTGGATTTTGCCGGTGGCGTCTGCGCCGACCGTCCGAGCCGGCAGATGCGCGAACTTGTCTTCCTCGGGGAATTCGGTGTCGACGACCTGGGCGCCGGCACGTGCGCGCCGCACCAGATCCGGCAGCCTGTGATAGCTCTGCGGGCCCACGACGAGGCCGACCTGCGGTGCGCGTGCGATAATCTCCTTGCCCTCGGCCTGGGCCACGCAGCCTGTCACCGCGATCGTCATTTCCTGGCCCGCGGCCTCGCGCTGGCGCTTGATCTGATCGATACGGCCGAGATCGGAATAGACCTTGTCGGCGGCCTTCTCGCGGATATGGCAGGTGTTGAGGACGACGAGCTCAGCGTCTTCGATGTCGTCCGTCCGGACATAGCCATCCGCGCCGAGCGCCTCGCTCATGCGCTCGCTGTCGTACACATTCATCTGGCAGCCGAACGTTCTCACGTACAGCTTCTTAGGCCCGGTCATCGCCAACCTGCCCCCTCTACGCGGAACACGAACTGTGGGCTTATCAGGCATTCTTTTCCAAATCGTTTCTCAGCTGCGAAACGGTTTGCGCATGCCTAACAAACGATTACGGCGGCTCTTGTTGCGATGCAGCAAGAGTACCTTTCTAGTCCGTGCCGCAGCGGCCGTCCATAGTGCGAACGGTCAAAACAGTGTCGCAAGCTGCGCGATTCGTTGACGCAAGGCCGCGCTTGGGGCGCTTGATGCACAGCAATTTTGCCAGTTCAGGGCTTGTTCTGTTGGGCCCAGCCGCCGCGCAGCAGCTCGACGACCTCCGCGCGAACATGGTCCTCGGCGTGGCGGGCGAGCGCTTTGCGGTTGGCGAACTCGTCGAGCGGCACCGGCGGGCCAAGCCGCACGGTCACCTCGATCGGTCCGCCCATGAGCAGGTCCCAAACGTGGCCGCCGAGTTCCATGTCGCCGTACCAGCCGACCAGCGGGCGGTCGGCGCGGCCGAACGGCAACCCATGCATGTGCGTGTAGACGATCGCCAGCGTCTGCACGACCGCGCCTGCAGGCGCCTCGGCGCCGGCTCCCCGCGTTGGTTTGGCGGCGGCCACCAGCGATGTCTTGAATGGCAGCACACGAGCACCGTCGCTCGACGTACCCTCCGCGAACAGCACCAGCGCATCGCCCATCGCCAGCCGTTCGATCATCTCGTTGGCGGTATCGCCGACACTCGTGCGCCGTTTGCGGTCGACGAACACCGTGCGCTGCAGCTTCGCCAGCCACGATACGAACGGCCAGGTGCTGACCTCTTTCTTGGCGACGAACGACACCGGCGCCGCCGCCGAGATCACGGGAATATCGAGCCACGACACGTGGTTGGACAGCAGCAGCACCGGCACCCCCGGCTCCAGCGTGCCCTCGACCCGCAGCTTCACGCCGAGCAGCCGGCAGACCCTGCGGTGATACCAATGCGGCAGCCGCCGCGCGGCACGCGGCGAAAGACGCACGAGCACCGCCTGCACCGGCATCAGCGGCAGCGTCAGCCCGAGAAAGCCCACAAGCTTGCCCGCCGCCGCGATCCGGCGCGGCAGCCCCGCTGGGCGTATCTCGTCGGTCCAATCCTGCACGGCTTTGCTCTGGTCGGTGCTGAGACGTTCGTGTCCGGCGTTCGCAGCACAGTGTCAAGCTCGCCCGGCAGCCGCAGCCGGCGTGTGCGGAAGGATTTGTGGAGAGTAGCCTGGCGATGTGAGGCGGGGATAAATGCGGCGGTGACGGGCGGCGGAGAGCCTGTGTCGGACGGTGTTTCTACCGTGTCGCGACGTGGTCGTTCCGTCATTTCAACGTGGCAGAAGGCGTGGAGAACGTGGTCGAAGCTGGTTGCAGCCTGAGTAGCGCGGAAGAGAGTGGAGAATCGGGGGGCAGCGTTGCGCACGCATCGAAGAATACGCGCCGAGGGCGCGACTGGGGCTGGCCCCAGACCCCACTGGCGGGGCACCCGCCAGACCACCCGTTTTCTTGTACGTGAAAATTGGAAGAGTTACCGTCCCCACCCTCTGCCGTCATCCCGACGAAGGGCAAGACCCAGTGCCCCCGCGAAGTCGAGATTGCATGCGAAGGCGCGGTGGCGCAGCGAGCGCGCCAGAAGTTGCAACGCGCCTCCGTTTTCCCCACCATCGCGTCGACGTGACCTGGGTCCCGCCCTTCGGCGGGATGACGGAAATTGAAGGATGAGTGTCTGGCGGCGCGGATTTGCAGTCGTCGAGAAATTGGCTCCCGTCCTTGTATGCCACAACCGAAAATCACGAACGTGCCACCAAGGAGCGGGTCGAGGGCCGCGGCCGTTATGCCGAAGGCATGCATTCGCATGACGTTGGGGAGCGTGAGGCCCCGACGGCTGAGCCGTCATAGGAACAGTCAGGCCCCTCACATTGCCCGCAGGGCAATTCGATACGGTGCGAAGGTCGCTCGTCTGCCGCCGTCCACGCGCCACTTCCCCGCTTCGTCCGGCATGCTATGACTGTCGCGACCCCACTCCCAACCCAAGCGGAGCCCCACCATGACCATCAAGCGGCACGATCCCTCGGACATTCTCAGCAAGGCGGTCGAGGCGAACGGTTTCGTGTTTCTGGCGGGTATTGTCGCCAATGATCCCACGGGTGACGTGAAGGCGCAGACCAAGGATGTCGTCGACCAGATCGACAAGCTGCTGGCCAAGTGCGGCACGGACAAATCGAAGATCGTGCAGGCGCAGATCTGGGTGCCCGACATCAAGCTGCGCGGCGAGATGAACGTGATCTGGAAAGCCTGGAACGGCGGCAAGGACCTGCCCGCCCGCGCCTGCGTCGAAGCCAAGCTCGCCGATCCGAAAATGCTGGTCGAGATCATGGTCACGGCGGTGAAGTAGTGAAGCGAGGGAGTAGGGAGTAGGGAGTAGGAAGGACGATGATGCCACTCCCTACTCCCTACTCCCCCTTTTTCAACGATCCATGAGACCTCCCGCCCCCTCCCGTATCATCGCCGACGCGTCGTCCGGCAACTGGGTCGATACCTGGGCGCCCGGGCCGGTGAAGCCGTACCTGAAGCTGGCGCGGTTCGATCGGCCGATCGGGGCGTGGCTGCTGCTGTTCCCGTGCTGGTGGTCGCAGGCGCTCGCCGAGCTGTCGCTGGGCCGTGGCTATCCCGATCCCTGGTATCTCCTGCTGTTCTTCGTCGGTGCATTTGTGATGCGCGGTGCGGGGTGCACGTGGAACGACATCGTCGACCGCGACTATGACGGGCGTGTCGAGCGCACGGCGTTGAGGCCGATTCCATCGGGACAAGTGAGCGTTCGTCAGGCGCTGGCGTTCGGGGTGGGGCTGTGCCTGATCGGCTTCGTGGTGCTGATCCAGTTCAATGGGTTTGCCGTTATCGTGGGCATCAGCTCGTTGGCGCTGGTGGCGACGTATCCGTTCTTCAAGCGGTTCACGTGGTGGCCGCAGGTGATGCTGGGGCTGACGTTCAAGTGGGGCGCGCTGGTCGGCTGGGCGGCGGTGACGGGGGTGTTGGGCGCCGTTCCCTTGATGCTCTATGCCGGCTCGATCCTGTGGACCATCGGCTACGACACGATCTACGCGCATCAGGACAAGGACGACGACGCCATGCTCGGCCTCAAGTCCACGGCGTTGCGGCTGGGGGCCGCGACCAGGCCGGCGCTGTGGGTTTTCTATGGTGGCGCGGTACTGGCCTGGGCGGTTGCCGCGCACATGGCCGGGGCAGGGCCCGTGTTTTTCGTCGCGCTCGGGTTGATTGGTATACAACTCGTCTGGCAGATCGCGACGCTGGACACGGAGGACAGCACCAACTGCCTCGATCGGTTTCGCTCGAACCGCTGGGTGGGGTGGCTGATGCTCGCCGGGATCAGCGCCGATATGGCGGTCCGGGGTTGGGGGACGTAACGCGCCCACACATGCGGCGGTCGCGACAGGGCCTGTAACGCCTGTCGCGCCCG
>CAMDPA010000385.1 GCA_945903565.1 Devosia equisanguinis
ATCAAGCACATCGCCAGCAACCTGATGCGAAGCAAGGTCGACAAGCACTCCATGCGCGTCAAACGCCGCCTCGCCGCCTGGGACGACTCCTACCTCGAAAGCCTCGTCACCGGGGCGGGGTAGATTCGTTCATGCGATTCCCCTGGCGGCGTGACGGTGGAACTGTTGTGCCAGCATTGAGGCAATGGCCGCGAATGGCGCTGTGGGGGGTGCGCGCATACGACAGCGCAGAGCTGTGATCGGACGTCTTGCCGGAGCGCGCCGAGGCGACTATGTTCCGGGCCGTTCGAACAGGTCTTGGGCCTGTGCGATGGGGCGTCGCCAAGCGGTAAGGCAACGGCTTTTGGTGCCGTCATTCCTAGGTTCGAATCCTAGCGCCCCAGCCAATACGACCTGAAAGCGATCGCACGATTGCCCGAGATTTTCCGGGCAGCCGGACACTGGCGCGATTGTGCGAGGTGCCGTCGAAATCCTGCTGGCACGCTGCGATGCAAGCGACCACCCGGCGGCGGCACGACGTGGTGCCAAGCCGAAGCAGATGCTGGGTGGTGGCGGTCGGCTTCAAACTAAATCCGGTAGTCGGAATTATTTTAGTTTTGGCAGTTGTAAGTGCCGCCCGAACAGAGGTTGGCGCCAATTCTTGAAATTCGACGCCAGGCCCAGATCACCCTCCGAGTGATACGAGGGATTTCATCTTAGCCTTGACGGCTTAGCCGTCGTGCCCTCGTGCTCCCTGACGTCATGCCAATGCATGCCTTCGGCAAGACGGTCGCGCCCCTGCACCTGCTCCTTAAAGGCTGGGTTTCCAAAGGTTCGCCCTTTGGCGGGATCGAAGGGTCGTGCAAGGGCACGCCTCCGGCATGATGCCCTTCGTCTCGCAACCGACCATTCGAAGTGCCGTCTTTAGGATCAATCCGTCGAACTGCCGTTCGTGGTTGTGATGACGTATTGAGCACCCACGAACGACACCAGCCCATCCAGGTAACGCCGGATGGGCTGGTTCGATTTCGATCACGTCAGGCGGAGAGTCTCAGATCAGAACTGCGTCGAGGCGCCGAAGCGGATGGACTGCAGTCTGTCGTAAGATTCCTTCGTGAGTGCATGGGCATAGTCCAGGCGCAGCGGGCCCACCGGCGACGCCCACATGAGGCTTGCGCCAACCGCGGAGCGAACCGATGCGTCGTCGCGCAGGCAAACTCTTGTCCGGTCGCCGAACGTGCAGCCCGTTGGCAGCGCCTTGACTTGGTCACTTGCGCCGAACACCGAACCGGCATCTGCAAACACCGCACCCGTAATTCCGAGATCATCCGGCAGCAATGGGATCGGGAACCTCACCTCGGCGGTTGCGGCCCAGAATGTTTGACCACCCAGCGCGTCCCTGGTGTTCAAGTCGCGGGGGCCCATACCAGCGCGGTAGAAACCACGAACTGTCTCGCCGCCCTTATAGAACATGTCCAGCAGCCTTACGTCGTCGCCACCCCAGCCTGCGATATGACCACCGATCGCGCGTCCGACGAAGGTTACCTTGTCGGCGATCGGGTAGTAGGCTCGGCCCTCGCCGACAACCCGGACGAACTGCACGTCGCCACCCACGCCTGCCAATTCCGGTCCGACCTGGAGGAATACGCCCCGGTTCGGATTACGCGGATGGTTGCGTGTATCATAGGTTAGCGATGTGCCGACCGATGACGTAAGCGCCGCACCGGAATTCTCGCATCCGGGGGCTTTCGGGTCATTCAAGCAGCTAACCTTGCCACCTGCCGCCGCCATGCGAACCGCGAGTGAGGCTGTGCTGCTCTCGATCTCGTAGATGTTGTCGTACGACAGGGTGTAGGACGTGTTGATCCAGAGGTTCTCTGACAGCGGGAAGCCGAGGCGAATGCTGCCGCCGTCCTTCCTGCTCTTGAACGATGACGTGGCCATCTGGTTCACGTCTTTATGGAACAGGTCGAAACCAGCGGCCAGATTGCGATCGAGGAACCGCGGCTCGGTGAAGCTCAAGTCGATCTGCTGCCGGGTCGTCGAACCGCCAACCTTGAGGCGAAGGAACTGGCCGTTACCGAACAAGTTACGCTCGGTGAAACTGACGTCGCCGATCACACCTTCCGTGGTGGAGTAGCCGGCACCGAATGAAAGTTCACCTGTCGGCTGCTCCACGAGGTCAACGTCGAGGATTACGCGATCCTGAGCGAAGCCTGGGCGTCGCTTGATGTCGACGGTCTTGAAGAAGCCAAGCCCCTGCAAGCGCTTCTTGGCGCGATCGACCATCGCCGGGTTGAAGGCATCGCCCTCGGCCAGTCGGAACTCACGACGGATCACGTGGTCTTTGGTCCGCGTGTTGCCATTGATGTTGATGCGCTCGATATAGACCCGTGGGCCTTCCTCGATTACGTAGGTGATGTGGATCAACCGGCTGGCCGTCTGGCGGTCCGTATCCGGGCGAATGCGCACGAATGGGTAGCCCTGTTCGGCAACCTGCAGCGTCAGTCTCTCGACGGTCTTCTCAAGGTCGCTGGCATTGAAGTAGGCGCCCGATGTCGTGAGGATGTCGCCGGTGACGGAGCTGGGCTGGAAGCGAGGCAGCTTCGACTCGACCTTCACATCGCCGAAACGGTAGAGTTCACCTTCGTCGATGGTGAACGTGATGATGAAGCCGGATCCATCGCGCTCGAGTTCGGCGTTCGCTGCGACCACCCGCATGTCGGCATAGCCGTTCTTCAGGTAGTACTGGCGCAGCAACTCGCGGTCGAGAGAAACGCGGTCAGGATCGTAGACCGAGTTCGACTTGAGGAAGTCAAACAAACCGGCCTGGCCCGTCGAAATGATGTCGCGCAACTGGCTGTCGCTAAAGGCCCGGTTGCCGATGAAGCTGATGCTCTTGACCTTGGTCGTCTTGCCTTCGTTGATCTCGAAGACAACGTTGACGCGGTTCTGATCGAGCTCGATCAGTTTGGGCTCAACAGTTGCTGCGAACAGACCGCGTCGACGATAGATATCGAGGATCCGCTGCACGTCGGACAGGGCACGTGCGCGTGTGTAAACCGAGCGCGGCTTGAGCTGGACTTCCGCACGAAGCGTATCCGCATCGACCTCGCGATTGCCTTCGAAGGCAACTTGAGCGACCACCGGGTTCTCCACGACCGTGACCAGCACGCCGTTGCCATCGCGGTCAATCCGCACGTCAGCGAACAAGCCGGTGCCGAATAGAGCCTTGAGAGAACGGTCGACCTTGCCGGCGTCGTAGGCATCGCCCGACGAAAACTGCAGGTAGGAACGAACAGTTTCGGCGGTTACGCGCTGATTGCCCGCAACTCTGATGTCGCGGATCGCCTGGGCGATTGCAACGTCTGGCGCGAAAACGCTGGACACGGTGATCGAGCCGAGAACGGCCAGCAGACCAACTGCCAGCGCCCGGAGGCCCGCCGCAACCTTAGTTGTTTGCTTCGGCATGTGCCGATGTGCCCTTGACTTGCCGATCCCCCTACCCGTGCGGGCCGACGGCTACGGCGCCCCACGTTCCCGGTTCCCTAGAGGCTCTGCCGGCGCGCGCAACAGCACGCAGCCGGGTCGAATCTCTACCAAGCAATATATGTTTTAACGGCTCGGTAACCTCTTTGGAAGTGGCAAGAATGCCTCGGCGCGCTGAATCCGTCAGCCTTGCGGCTATGACTTGGCGCTTATCCGATGGCACCGCCCGTCAACCACCGCAGGAGTATGAAACGGTCGTTCCAGAAGGCGAAGACCATCAGCGACAGCACGAGGGCCAGCCCAATCTTGAAGCCGATTTCCTGCGAACGCTCGCTCATTGGGCGGCGGCGGATCGCCTCGATGGCGTAAAACATGAGGTGTCCGCCATCGAGGAGTGGGATCGGAAATAGGTTGAGCAGCCCCACGCTTACCGAAATCACAGCTACAAGTTGCAGCAATGGCTCAAGTCCAATTTTTGCGACTTGTCCGGAGACTTCGGCGATGCGAACCGGCCCACCGAGCTGGTCTGCGCTTTCCTTCCCGACGAGCAGCTTACCCATGTACTGCAGGGTCGAGGTAATTATGAAGCCGGTTTCCTTGAAGCCAAGCCCGATGCCCTCCACCACGCCGGTCCGCCTTACCTCGCTGGCGGCCCCGCCAGCTACCGGGCGGATGCCGATAATGCCGCGACGGTACTTGCCGCCAACCCCGTCAGGCATTTCCTCAAGTCGCGGGGTGACGTTGATCGTCATCGGTGCGCCGGTTCGGCTGATGACGATCGCCAGCGTGCTGTCGGGCTGTGCGCTTACCTGGCGCTGAATTTCATTGAAGCTTCCGATGGGGCGGCCATTGATGCTGACGATGAGATCGCCAGGCTTGAAACCCGCGCTCATTGCCGGAGTTCCAGCCATCACTTCGCCGATACGCGGCTCGGTGATCCTCTGGCCATAGTAGCTGTAGACTGCGGCAAAGATGAAGATCGCGAGGATGAAGTTGGCGACCGGGCCTGCCGCCACCACTGCGGCGCGCTGCCACAATGGCTTGGCGTGGAAGCTGCCGGCTCGCTGCTCCGGCGTCATATTCGCTATGGTTTCGTGGTTGGGTACGCTGGCCCCGTTTTCATCGTCCATGAACTTGACGTAGCCACCCAGCGGAATCCACGCCAGCCTCCAGCGCGTTCCGTGGCGATCATCGAAGGAGCAGATCTCAGGGCCAAAGCCCATGGAGAAGGCGCTTACCTTGACGCCGCACCAGCGGGCGACCAGGAAATGGCCGAGTTCATGAATGAAAACGACGATGCTGAGAACAAAAAGAAAAGCGCCTGCAATAAACAGTGCGCCCCATACCCCACCGGCGAGTCCAGACAACGAGAGCATTTTGTTCCAACCTTGTTCGGGTTACAGTCGTGCCAGACTGCGTATCCCAACCGGCACCAAGCCCTCACCAATCACGTTGCGTGCCAGGATTCGGGCCTGCCGATCGATTTCGAGAACTTCGTCAAGAGTGCGGGGTGTTGTTACCAGCGACTCGGCGTCCGCTCGATCAAGGCATGTGGCAACGGTCGCTGCAATGTCAAGGAAGCAGATGCGGCGAGCCAGGAACGCTTCCACTGCGATTTCGTTGGCGGCGTTGAAGATCGCGGGCGCGCTTCCGCCACGGGCGAGTGCGGCGCGGGCGAGATTGATCGCGGGAAAACGCTGGTGATCGGGTGCTTCGAAGGTCAGCGTGCCCAGCTTGACCAGATCGAGCGGCGCCGTCGGGGCGGGCATCCGCGCCGGGAACGACAGGCTGAGCGCAATCGGCGTGCGCATGTCGGGGTTGGCGAGTTGTGCCAATACCGATCCGTCCTGAAACGATACGAGGCAATGGATAATCGACTGGGGATGCACGACCACATCGAGGCGGGTGGCGCCGACGGGGAACAAGTAGTGCGCTTCGATCAACTCGAGGCCTTTGTTCACCAGGGTTGCTGAATCGATCGTGATTTTCGGTCCCATGGTCCAA
>CAMDPA010000386.1 GCA_945903565.1 Devosia equisanguinis
GGGATGCACTGTCCTCCGGCGACCCAGTGCTGGCCGAGAACTATCTGCAGCACGCCGAACACTATAATCGCATCATCCTTTCCTATCGCGAACAGCAGGTGCAGCAGGGTGGCGAAGCCGCGACCGGCGGCATGAATAATCCGCGCCAGTTCAGCGGCCAGGGCGGAGAGCCGTTCGAGCAGGGCGGCGATATGGGCGACGACGATCAGGACGGCGGTCCGGATATCGGCCCCGGCTCGATGCAGGGCACCGAGCAGCAGCCGCGGATGTACGATCCCTCGCAAGGCCGCATGGACAGCCGCCCGCGTCAACAGGACGACCGCCAGCGCAATCAAGGCGAATACCGCGAGCGCGGCGACCGCGAGCACAGCCAGGGCCAAAATCAGGGCTATCAGCAAGGCCAGCATCGCGATCGCGATGGCAATCGCAACTTCCGTCAACGCCCGGGCGAACAGCGCTTCAATCAGGATCGGGGCCCGGATCGTGGTGAAAACCGCGGCCCAGACCGCAACCAAGATCGCAACCAAGACCGGGGCGAGCCACGCGGTGAGCGCGGTCCCGATACGCGCGGCGAACGGCACGGGCAGCGCCAGGATCAGCGGCCCGAGCAGCGTTATGAGCCACGCCAAGACAGGCATTCCCGGGGTGAAGGCGGTTCTGATCGTCCAGAGCGTCAGGAGCGTCACGACCGCGGCGATCGCCAGGAGCGCATGCCACGGCCAGCCCCCGTCGAGCGCGGCGAGTTCACCGAACGCCCGCCGGTCGTAGCCGAACGCGCTTACGAGCCGGTCGCGCCGCCAGCTGCACCGTTTGTGGAGCAGGCAATACCGCCTGTCGCCGCCCCGATAGCCGATGCACCCGCACCGACACGCCGCCGCGAGCGCTTCACGGAGGTCGCGCACGAGCAGCCGGAGTTCTTGCGCAGGCCCGTGCGCCGTCCCCGGCGTGAGGCCGCCGCGACCGAAGCCGGCGAAGCCAAGGCTCCCGCGGCCGCGCGCGTGCCAAACGGCGAACCGCCCGCCAGCGATTGATCCAGCGATTGATGGATGCAGTTGTGTCTGGTTCAACCAGGCACAACTGCACCATCATTGACCGCGATCTCGCCTCCGCCGGTCACCTCGGCGTAAATCCCGAAATCCGACCGGCCCCACGTCCGCTGCAGCAGCGATGGTATCGCCATGTCGCGCGCCGCCGTCGCCGGGTCGACGTTGGTCGCCTCGCAGCGGATGGTTCGATCGAGCACGCGGGTCTCGACGCCGCCGAGCCGCAGCGCCTTCCCCACCCAGCCGAGTTCCGCGAACGCTGGCAATCCCTCGAGGTGGACGTTCGCGCGAAACCGCAGCGGATCGATGCTGCGCCCGGCAATGCGCTCCAACTCCCGCACACTCGCCAGATTGATGACGTGCAGGCACTTCGCCGCCACATCCGAGAAGCTATGCCCCGCCGCCGATACGATCTTCGGCGCGCCACGCATGTCCGCCCGCATGTACGCGGCAAGGAACTGCTCGACGAGCTGCCGCCCGATCGGCGTTTCAAGATTGCCGCGCGCGACCTGCTTTCCCGCGCGGAAGATCGTGAGCGTCGTGGTCGCATCGTCGAACCGCGCATCGAGGCTCGCGAGCCGCTCGTTGCGCATCAACATGACGAAGTTGATCTTCGGCAGATGCCTGGGGTTATCAGGATCGAACCGCCCCGGCCCATTCTCGATCGCATACGCCCGGTCGAACGGCATCGTGCCGCCCGGCACAAGCGATGCGCGCTGCAGCGCCTCCGGCGTCATGCCTTTGACGGGATAGCGATAGAGCGCGGCGACGGTGGGCGTCACTGTCATGTCAGCCCCGCCGGATCATGTTTCAATATCCCAATATCTTTTTCGTCCGAGCCACGATGGGCTTGGGCACGGCATATATCTCCGCGATTTGTTTCTCGATCTCCGCGCCTGAAACCGGCACCACCTCCAGGCCGCGCTTTTTCGCTTCATCCAGGAATGCGGGATCCTTGACGAGTGCCTCGAAGCCATTGCGCAGGATCGCTATGCGGTCGGCTGGAACGCCGGGCGGCGCCACGAACGGCCGCGCCATATCGAGCTGGGAGAACACCAGCTTGGCCATCTGGCGATCCTCCGCCGAAGGATTGAGATCCTCCAGGATGTGCGTCGCCTTTGGGAATTGCGGATGCCGCCAGCTCCCAAGCTGCACCACGACGGTCGCCGCGCCGCTTTCGATCGTTCCCATGTAGCGCGAGGTCACGCTCGACACCCACATGCCGCAATGCCCGTCGAGCTCGCCACGCTCCGCCGCCAGCACGCCCTCGGCCGTGCCCTTGAAGCCAAGGATCACCTTCAGCTTCGTGCCGAACATGGCGTTGAGCAGATAGGCATCCGTGGCAGTAACCGCAGTGGGTCCAGACGCACCAACCGTGACCTCACCCTTCTTGAGCAGGTCGTCGAACGATGTGATGCCGGACTTCTTCCAGAACATGCACGTCGAGACGTCGCGCGCGGTGCTGATCAGCCAGTTGAACTTGGTCGCGTCGAACTCCACGCCTTGCAGTTCGAACAGTGGCTCGGTGACGAGCCACGGGCCCAGCAGGCCGATATGCGTTCCGTCCTTGGGGTCGCGCACATAGAGCAAGTTGGCGTTGCTGCGCCCGCCCGCACCCGGCCTGTTCACCGGTTTGACCGTTGGCTTGCCGGGAATGTGGTTGCCCAGATATTGCGCGACCGTTCGGGCGTAGCTGTCGAAACCGCCGCCGACGCCGGAGCCGATCGACAGCGTGATCGTCTTGTCCTTGTAGAAGTCGTCGGCCGCTGCTGGGCCAAGAGCCGAGCCCGCGGCTAGCACCGCCGCGGTAATCGCCCGCGTCGAACAAGACACCCCCATGCGCAGCCCTCCGTGAGTGAACTCCGAACCTCCACCGTCATCCCGGACGAGCAAGCGCAGCGAGCGAAGATCCGGGACCCAGCAAGAAAAGTGCCGAAGACACAAGAATCTTTTGAGCCTACGGCACTCCTTGCGCTGGGTCCCGGTGTTGGTTCCACCTGCGGTGTCACCAAACCGGGATGACGGCCGCGACCATCGCCTAGGGCTTCTTGATGCCCGCGGCGTTGACGGCCTCGGCGAAACTCTCGCGGTCTTTCTTGAAAACCGCGGCGACTTCTTCCTTGCTCTGCCCGCCCGGAACAATACCAAGCTCGGTCAGCCGCTTTTTCATCTCCGGCGTGCTCACCATCTCGGCGATGGCGCTGCGCAGCTTCGTCTGGATCTCTTCAGGCGTTGCCTTGGGCACGAAGAAGCCGTTCCACGACTGGAACACGAAACCCGGCATCGTTTCGGAGATCGTGGGAATCTCGGGCGCGGCCGCCAGTCTGTTCGGCGTGCCAGCCGCGAGAATCCTGATCTTGGTCATGTCCGCGTTGAGCAACACCGACGCGTTGCCGAAATAGAAGTCCATGCTCCCGCCCATCAGGTCCGTGATGGCCTGCGGCTCGCCGCGTGTCGCAACCATGGCCAGCTCGACCCCGGCGCGCTTGAACAGGAGCACGGGTCCCAGGTGCGAGATGTTGTTGACGCCGGCCGTCGCAAAATTGAGCTTGCCCGGATTGGCCTTCGCGTAGGCGAGGAACTCCGTCAACGTCGTCACGGGCAGGCTGCGCTTCACGGCCACCACCTGCGAGCCGGTGCCCACATTCGTGACCGGCACGAGCAGTTGGTCGGGATCGAACGGCAGCGCCTGCACCAGCGGCGTGAGTAGGATCATCGAACTCGGCGCAAACAGCACCGTGTATCCATCGGGATCCGCCGTGCCGACTTCGCGGCTGGTGAGCACACCGCCGGCGCTGGGCTTGTTCTGAACGACGAACGGCTGTCCGAGCTTCTTGTTGAGATGCTCGGCGGCAAGGCGCGCCATCAAGTCCGTGTTGCCGCCGGCCGCCGTGGGCACCAGGATCGAGACTGATTTGTTGGGCCAATCATTGGCCGAGGATGATCCGGCAAACGCAAGCAACGCGGCGGCGCAGGCCATTACTCGTAGTCCGGTCCGCTTCAGCACTGTCATGGTTGCTTTCCCTCGTGCAATCTCGTGTCTTTCCCGATCTTGCGACAGCTTGATCGGCAAAGTCGAGTCGTATGCCCGGCGTAGCGGAAAGCGAAAGACATGAAAGTCGCGACACTACTTCGCCGGCTTCTGCGCCGCCCGCGCCAGCGTGACGATATCCCCCGGTGTCGCGAACACCTGCTTGATAAGCACCTGCAGCTCCGCCCCCGCGATCGGCTTGTTGGTGATGTTGATGCGCGCGAACTCCGCCACCAGTTCAGGGTCCGCGAGCGCCGCCATGAAACCTTTGCGCAGGATCTCCACCCGGTCGGCGGGCGTCTCGGCGGGCGCGATGTAGGGCCGCGAGAACGCCTGCTGCGAGATGATCAGTTCCGCCGCCTTCTTCTTGTCGCCGGTGACGAAGCTGCCGAAGTCCGGCACGCCCAACGCTGTCAACTCCGGCTCCGGGGTGAGCGACATCTGCACCAGGAAATTGAACTGATCTGCCGTCTTCCAGTTGGTCCGCTCCGACTTGAAGATCGACCAGCCCCAGCCGCACAGGCCGTCCACCTCGCCGCGCTCCATTGCAAGCGTGATCGGCGGTGTGCCCTGATAGCCGGTCACCACTCGCACTTTGGCGCCCGCGAGATTGGCCGACATATGGGCGTAGTCGTGGGTCGAGCCGCCCGGCGCGCTGGAACCGAACACGGCGGGCTCCGGCAGCCCCAGTAGATCCTTGAACGTCTTGATCTTCGACGCCTTGAGTGTCGCGCAAATGCGCGTGTCGGTATCGCCGCTGCCGATGTAGGCGAACTTGAGCGGGTCATAGCGCTCGTTGCTGCCGTCCTCCAGCAGCGGGCCGATGATCGCGCCGGGAAACACGCCGCCGATCGTGGTGCCGTCCTTTGGCGCCTGATTGTAGATGAAGTCCGTCGCGCGTTTGCCGCCCGCGCCCGGCATGTTCTGCACGATGATCGTCGGGTTGCCGGGGATGTGCTTGGTCAAATAACGGCCCATCATCCGCGCGAAGATATCGTGGCCGCCGCCCGCGGCCGTACCGGCGACGATCGTGAGCTTCTTGCCGGCATAAAAATCGTCCGCACACACTGGGGCGCCCCACAGCATCGGCGCAAGGACTATAGCGACAGACGAGACCATACTCCGCGAGGCGATGACCATGTGCCGTGCTCCCCAAGTCCGTGCAGGCATTTTGATACCAGCCTATCACGCCTCGATCGTATGCGACGATCCCACGTCGTGCCAACCCGGCAATTGCTCCGCACTAACCCGGATTATGCACCAGACCTTGGAAAATCGTTGGCAGTTGTGGTGCAAGTGGCGAGATTCACGTAACAATTCGGTGTCGAGACGAAGAGTGCCGCGTATCAACGCTACGCCACAACCGCCATGACCCAAGATACCCCAG
>CAMDPA010000387.1 GCA_945903565.1 Devosia equisanguinis
GGCTCGACACTTTCGAGATCGCACCGCGGCGGATCACCGTGAACAGAACGAAGATCGTGCCGACCGAAAGCACGATCACAAGCCAGGCCATGGCGATGGTGAAATCGCGCGTCCATTCGTGCCGGAAATCTTCGAGCCAGATGGCGATAGGCAAGGTCACAACCAGCGAGGCGGCGAATTGGACGATGGAGCCTGTGCGCAAGTCCATCTGGCCGCCATAGCGCTTCTGCCACAGCGTGCCCGCCGTCATCGAGACAGCCGACATGAAGGCGAAGAACATGCCGAGCGGCGTGCCAAGGCCAAGCGAAAGCTTGTTCTGCAACACCATGGCGACGCCCACGAGGCCGAGCAGCAGCCCGGCCCATTGCCGTCTTGTCACGGTCTCGCCCAGAAAATGCGCCGCGACCGCCGCCGTCAGCACGGGCTGCAGGCCCGCCATCATCGCGGAAACGCCGGCCTCGACGCCCACGGAAATCGCGGCGAAGGTCATGCCGAGATAGCCGGCGTGGACAAACAGCCCGCCGATCGCGATGGGAATCAGCGTTTCCCGCTTCGGCCAGGGCGCGCCCATGACCAGCGCGATCACTGTCAGCAGCGCGATGACCAGCATGAAACGGATGGACAGAAAGGTGAAGGGACCCGCATGCGGCAGCCCCAGCTTGCCCGCGATGAAACCGGTCGCCCAGAAGAGCACGAACACTGCGGGCAAAATGGCGTACCATGCGGGTTCGCCGGATTTCTGCGGATCGGGCATGTAGGCTTTCTTCCCCGGCAAAATGCAGGCCGTGTGCAAGCCGCTGTACAGGCTCGCGCAAAAGGCCGCAAATCGCTGCGCGCGCCGCCGGGCTATTGCAGCGCAACACGGCGCGCATTATGGTCCGCCCCCTCGCCAGCCCCGCATTTGCGCGCGGCCGGACGATTGGGGCGTCGCCAAGCGGTAAGGCACCGGATTTTGATTCCGGCATTCGGAGGTTCGATCCCTCCCGCCCCAGCCACGCATTCTCAGTTTACGACGACGCTACGAGTCTTTGCAGAAAACCCCAGTTTTACGGGCCATTTGCGCGCGGATTTCGAGGCCGGAGATTTGCAGATCCGAAAGGGCGGTCTGTCGGCGGGGCAGTCTGCGGAGCGATTTTTCGAATCTCCGGAATCCTTGGCGGGTAATGGCGCAGACCGGTTCGCTCAGTATGCAGACCGGTTCTGGTCTGCCGTGGTTCGACCGCCCTGCCAAATTTGAATGTTGAACACGCGGCACGCTTCAACTACCGACCGGTCAGTTGCGTGTTGGGCGCGCGATCTCAGGCGCAGTGACGGCTATCGCACTGGCAAATCCACTGCCGAGTGATGGTTTGGGAGAGCCCCTAGGCGCGATGAAGTATACGCTCGTCCTGCTCCGACCAGCGATGCGGCAGAGCGCGTGCGAGGCCAGTGACCGTCATGTCGGCTGGTGCGGTACCATCCACGATTGCCGCGATGATGCGCGGCGACAAAAGTGCGAGGGACAGCAGGAAGCGGATATGCCGCTCTGCGACACCTTCGGCGGCGGCGATACTATCCAGCGTAGTGGCAGGAGCCGCCATGATAGTTTTTAGCCAGACGCGCGATCGCGCGATGGCTTGAAGCAGTGTCTGGCGGGTTTCAGGGCTCAAGACCTGTGTTGTTGTCGGCTCATGGACGAGCCCCTTGCGCGGCAAGTGGAACGGGTTGAAGGGTAGGCTCATAGTTTGTGATGGGCCAGTTATGGCTCCTTGCTGCAGGTCGGTAGAGACGACCTCTATCGCCTGGGAATGAACGATGATCTTTTCGACATGCTGCTCGATGAGGTCGCGGTCGGTTTGGCCAGCTTGCGCTGTGAACTGATCGCGAAGGGCCTCGCACACGATGCGCTCGACATCTGGGGCGGAGACGCGGGGTACCGACCCCGCTTCGCTCGTGCGCGCCTCCACCATGGCGCGAGACACGTAATAGCGATAGCGCACGCCATTCTTTTTTGCGTGGCTTGGACCCATGACATTGCCGCGATCATCGAAGATGCGTCCCATGAGGAGGGATGACGATTGCCGCGATCGCAACTTGCGCTCGACCGTGCGATCCGCCAATCGCGACTGCACCGCTTCAAATTGCTCGCGTGTCAGAACCGCCTCGTGCTCCCCCGGATAAATCTCACCCTTTTAAGCGACCTCGCCAATGTAAAAACGGTTCTTCAGGAGATAGCCGAGCGCACCGGGCAGAAACCGTCCTGACCTGATGATACTGCCGGTCGAAAGCAGACGCGGCTTGGGCCTATCCCCATCCCTGGCCAAAGCCTCGGTTACCGCCCGGGTTGAGCCCAGTTCCAGATAGGACGCGAAAATCTTGCGCACGAGCTCGGCCTCTTCGGGAATCACATGGATTTTCTTCTCGGCCACCCGGTAGCCGAGCGGCACGGGACCACCGACCCAGATCCCCTTGCGCTTGGATGCGGAGATTTTGTCGCGAACACGTTCGCCAATCACCTCACGCTCGAACTGGGCAAAGGACAGCAACACATTGAGCGTCAGCCGGCCCATGCTGGAGGTCGTGTTGAATGACTGGGTGACCGAGACAAAGGACACCTCGTGCGCGTCGAAGAGTTCGACCGGTTTGGCGAAGTCGGCGAGCGAGCGGGTGAGACGATCGACCTTGTAGACGACGATAATGTCGATCTTTTTCTGCCGGATATGCTCCAGCAGGTCCTGAAGAGCCGGCCGCTCAAGCGAAGCCCCAGAAAAAGCCCCGTCGTCATAACGGTCTGCGACCAGATTCCACCCCTCGTGCGCCTGACTCTTGATATAGGCCTCGCAGGCCTCGCGCTGCGCGTCGAGCGAGTTGAAGGCGAGATCGAGATTATGATCGCTCGACTTGCGGGTGTAGATCGCGCAGCGCTGCTGTTTCTTGGGGAGAGGGGCTTTCATGGATTTGCCTCCTCTCGCCTGGGTCTGCGTCTGGCTCCGCCGATCTGAACGCGACGCGCGGCAGCGTCAATCGTCCCTGCGTGATTGTTCGCAGGGGAGGGCGCATCTGCCTCTTTGGCAATTACCCCCGCGTCCTTGCCGCGCAAGCCAAAGAAGCGGGGGCCATTCCAGGTGGTGCCGGTGATACATTTGGCGATGGAGGACAGACTGGCAAAGGTTTTCCCCTGCCAGCAGAAGCCGCCCGGCACGACCATCACCTCATGAACCACGCCGGCATGTTCGCGCACAATGATCGAGCCGACTTTGACGTGACGGCTGGGATCAACCGTCGACAAAACGTCCCGATCGAGCAAGCGGCGCAGGCGAGGCTCCAGGCGACCGAACCGTTCCTCCTGAACGAAGTAAGCCAACGCCCTTGCCAACAGATCCTTGGAGAAGGCGGCAGGTGCATCCTGCCCCTGTCGCTCGCGCCATAACGCACGCAGTTCATCGATCGTGGCCGACGCGATACGATCGAGTTCGAGATCGACGGCACTATCGACCGCAGCCGGGTCGACGCCCGGCTGCTTCATATTCCCACGGATCGCCATCTCAGGCAGCCCGGGCTGCTTCAGGAGAGCCCGTAATCCGATAGCGCGTGACGCCATCCTGCCGTTGGCGATCCAGTTGATAGCCGCGCTTGCGAAGGCCGCTCAGAACCGCCCGGGTGGTGTGCGGCAGCCATTGGGTCGCCTTCACCAACTCATCGATCGTCGTGCCGCCGCTGCGCAATAGCATCGCGATGACCTCGGCCTGCTTTGATCCGGCGCGGGGTCCGGCGCTCTGTGAAGACAAAGCAGCCGACGTCGCTGCAGCAGCTGCACGTGATCCGCCCTTCGACGACGAACGCCGCGTTTTGGCATCAGAAGCATCGATCCGCGGGCCACGTTCCGCTTCGCTATCCTCGACGCCAATCGCATCGCGGCCGGCGCGCAGGATGACGAGGCTGTAGCAGCGTTTGTCATCATCCGTGCGCCAGACGGGCATGGCATCTTTCGCGCGAACCTCGCGCATCAGTTTTCGCTTGATCAGGCTGGCAGCAACCTTTGCTGCTGGAGCTTTACCCAGAGTCTTAGGGCAAGTGGCCGCACCATCTTCGCGCTGGGCGGCCTTTGACAAAACGATCAATTGGGTATCCGTGAGCTTCGCCATCTATAAATCCTCGTGCTTGCAACAGCATTCGCTGTCACCAGCACAACCCCGCAATGACGCAGGGCCGGCGGGGATGAGGGCACTCTTCGAGCAAAGCAAGCAATGCTTCGTATGCACAGGAAGTCCAGCGCCCGTGCGGCCTTCCTTTCGGAAAATTTTAAAAGAATCGAAGATGGAGTGGCGTGCCGGATCGTGTTCCACCTGTTACGTTGAGCCGAGAATAGCATGGGACGTTGCTTAATTACCTCGAGATTATCTCGTGCCATCTGTACGGCGCAATCTGGCTGATCGCGTTCGGGCGAAAGATGTAAACACAGCGGGCGCAAAGTGTACCACTGAACCGGCTTTGATCTGCCTTTTGCGGCGGGGCTAAAGTGTACCGGTCCTGCTAGGCCGCTTCTATGCCTTCGATGGCATGGAGAGGCCGAAAGGATGTTCACAGTGGAACTCTATGCCGGGATACGACGGGCCGTGATGGTGGACGGGTTGAGCCGCCGGGAGGCGGCCAAACGCTTTGACGTTCACCGCAATACGATTTCAAAGATGCTTCAGTTTTCGGTTCCGCCGGGTTATCGGCGGCGCGAACGGTCGGCCTCGAAGAAGCTTGGCCCGTTCATGGCCGGATCGACAAGATTTTGGAGGACGACCGCGCGGTTCACAAGAAGCAGCGGCACACGGCACACCGGATTTTTGAGCGGCTGCGGGCCGAGGAAGGTTTTTCGGGAGGCTACTGTAGCGCGACAATCTGGATGGGAGTTGCGCGACAATCAGGAGGAGTTTTTAATTGTCGCTTTCGACGGCGGTCGTCCGGCGCCGCGCGATTTCTCGATGGCTTCCTTTCGTCGGTAGCTATCGACGTTCATTTCGATCACGGTCGAATGATGCACGAGCCGATCAATGGCCGCGAGCGTCATGGCCTGATCGGGGAAGATTTTGCCCCATTCGCCGAATGGCTGGTTTGCGGTGATGAGCATCGAGCGGCGTTCGTAGCGTGCGCTGATCAGTTCGAAGAGCACGCTGGTTTCGGCCTGATCCTTGGTGACGTAGGCGAGATCGTCGAGGATCAGCAGGTGATATTTGTCGAGCTTCGCGATCGCCGCTTCGAGAACGAGTTCTCGGCGCGCGATCTGGAGTTTTTGCACGAGGTCGGTTGTTCGGGCGAAGAAGACGCGCCATCCGTTTTCGATCAGGGCGAGACCGATGGCCGCTGCCAGATGCGACTTTCCGGTGCCAGGCGGCCCGAAGCACAGGAGATTGGCGCCTTTTTCCAGCCATGCGTCGCCGGCCGTCAGCGCCTGGATTTGCGCCTTCGAGACCATGGGGAC
>CAMDPA010000388.1 GCA_945903565.1 Devosia equisanguinis
CCCGACGGCTTCCCATCTTTGCCGAATGGCTTGTCTGTCGATCATGCAACGGCGTACGACTGTTCGCCGGGACAAGGAATCCCGCGCTGCCGAGTCACACGGTCGCACGCACACAGATCACGATTCAGCTTTTTTGCGATCAGTCCTAAGCATCGAAACCTCGCACCTTTCGACTGTCAACTGCCGATCTACCGAATTCTCACAAATCCAGCGTACTCGGCCAGAATGCATCGGCGAGCTTCACCGGCTCCGTCGTCAGTCCTTGCTCATGCACATAGCGCACGATCGTCTCGAGCACGGTGCGCGACGCCTTGAACCCGTAGCCTAGGGGATCCGCGTCGATCACCGCCTTCGAGCCGTAACCCAGCGTATCGCTGCCCGCCGCCGCCTTGATGCCCGCGCCCACCGCCCCGGTTGCGAAATACGGCTCCAGCGACGCCATCATCTGCGTGATCGCCATTTCCTTGGCCGCCACGAACGCCTTGTACAGGTTGAGCGCGATCCACGGGTTGTGCTCCAGCAGCTTACGCCGCACGACCACGCAATGGTTGATCGGATAAAGCCCCGTCTTGGCGAAGAACCGCTGCCCCTCCGCGTGTTGGTCGGGAAACAGCCGCCGCACCTTGCCGCTGCCGAGCAGATCGATGCGGCTGCGGTCGACGAGGTTCTTATCGGTCAGATACAGTAGCGTCGCGTCGAGCTCGCCCTTGATCAGCATCTCGCCGATGTTGGTCGACTGCGGAATGCGGTGCAGCGTAACGCCGGGCGGCGCCGCAAACCCCGTCGAGCCGCCATGGCTCACTTCCGGCGTGCGCTCCATATACCAGGTGATGTCGGACGGCTTCACACCGAACTCGTGCTCCAGCGCGCCGCGTGACCACACCGCCGCCGTCTGCTGATATTCCGGCACGCCGACGCGCTTGCCCTTGAGATCGCCCGGCTTCGCAATGCCCGCATCGACGCGCACCAGAGCGCGAGTATGAAAGAACTCGCGCGTCGTGAAGATCGGCAATCCCGCCCACGTGCGATCCCCACGCGACGTCGCGATCAGCAGCGACGACATCGACATTTCGGAGACATCGAAATCCCCGTACTTGAGCTGCCGCCAGAACATCTCGGAAGGGTGCACACCGGTCGGGATCAAGCGAATGCCCTGCGCTTCGACGCGCCCCTCCAGTAGCGGCTTGGTGCGCTCGTTGATGGAGAGGACAAGCGAGAGATCGAGTGCAGGCCGCGTCATGGGCGTCATCCTCCGGGCGTTCGGTTCCCCCTCAGTAGAGCAAATCCGACCCACCCAAGGGAAGTCCCAAACGCAACGCCATCCGCGGCGTAGTTCGGCGCTGAGGCCGGCCCTTCCGCCGTTCGAAGCCCGACACGTTGCGCGGGAATGTCGGGCTTCGCGCGAAGGGCGCTCAGCGCCGACCTACCAGCGCCCGTCATCGGCTGATCTTGAGCATGAGCAATCAACTGGCATCGAGCGTTTGGCGATACCGGGTCTTCACGGTACATTCGCATCATGCGACTGCCGCGTCAGAACCGAGCACGATCACCCAGCCGCCGTGACGTCGTCGCCGGCGCGGCTGCCCTCGCGCTCGACTCGCCCCTTCAAGCCATCGCCGCATCCGACGAGATGCATGCCGCCATCCGCGAAGCGCTGGGAGACGCCGAGATCAAGGAAGGCCGCGTCGTCCTCGACATTCCCCCGATCGTCGAGAACGGCAACTCGGTGCCGCTCGCCATTTCCGTCGAAAGCCCGATGACGCCAGCCGATCACGTCAAGACGATCTACGTCTTCTCGCCGGAGAACCCGCTGCCGAACGTTTCCCGCTTCCATCTCGGCCCGCGCTGCGGCAAGGCCGAGATCAAGACCAGTATCCGCCTCGCCACCACCCAAAGCGTCCACGTCCTCGCCGTCATGAGCGACGGCTCCCGCTGGTTCGGCACCACTCCCGAAATCGAAGTAACGACTGCCGCATGCTTCGATCCGACATGAGGGTGCGCTATTCTTATAGGGTAGGTTAGCAAGGCCTTGCCTTGCGTAACCCACCGCCGGAGTCACCACCTCCCCATCGAGCCGTTGAATGGCACAAAGCGCACCCCATCTCTCGATCGAGTTCCCATCGGGTCAGGATACCAGGGCAGCAGCGATGAAAACAGGCACGAACGCATTGGTTCTGACGCTGGCATTGACGCTGGCATTGACGCTGGCATTGACGCTGGCGCTTGCGCGCGCTGCTCCCGCGCTTGGCCAGCACATCCCGCCGCACAGCAACGATCCTCATCCCGCCGCGAACCAGCCCAGCTATCAGCTCCCGTCTCCGCTGAGCCGTCCCGGTGTGCCCGGCTATCCCGGCGCCGCGCACAGCAACGATCCCCACTACACGCGAACTGAGCCGCGCCCCTCCTGGCCCACGACGACGATTCCGCCGAGCGCGCAATTTCCGTCGCAGAATCCCCTGTTCCAGCCCCCGCTGAAGACCTCCCCCCGCGTCGTGCGCCGGGCGACCCCATCGAAGCTGCGCAAACCCAGAGCCGTCAGTCTCGCGGAGTGCTATCGCAAATGGGATCGTGGTCTGCGCATCTCGCGCGCCAATTGGCAAAGCACTTGCCGCCGCGTCTTGTAGGGTGGGGTGGCGCTGGGGCCCCACCAAGCTGCTCGCGGAACGGTGCAATACGCGAAGACGCTATTGCACCCTACGAAGTAAACCTACCTTCGCACCGCTGGCGTCTCGACCTTCAGCCCGGTTGCGCGCCACGCGAGGTATAACTCCAGCGCCAGATGATCTTCCGAGCCGTGTGCGGGTGGCTCGGAGCGTACCGATAGGTAGCAGCTGCGCAGGCGGCGATGCAGCGATCCCAGCGTCTGCCATTCCAGGCGATAGATCGGATAGCCGTTGCCGTGTCCCTGGCTCACGACCTCGGAGCGCAGGCGTCTGCCCCAGCTCTGCTCGTGGCACTGCGCGCACGACAGGTTCAATTGCCCGGCACGCTCGTTATACAGCGCGCGCCCGCGCTCGAACGCGGGCCGCGCGGCGCCGTCGATCGCAGGCGCGACACTCATGCCGAGAGATTGGTGCGCGATCAGCGTCGTCAGCGCCAGCAGCGGCTCTGACTCCGGCTTCAGCGGCTCGGCCCCCTGCCGTACTGTCCGGCATTCCTGCACGCGCGTATCGAGGTCATGGACCCGCTTGGCCGTGGCCTCCCACACGGGATAACGCGCGGCGACGCCCTTCATCTTCTCGGGTTTGCCGTGGCAATCCTGGCAGGATTTCCCGCTCGTCCCCTCGGCCTTCGACCACAAAGTCGCGCCCTGATCGACCCACAACATGCCGGGATTGCTGGTGAGATCTTCCTGCCGGTCGCGGTTCGACTTCGACTGGAACTCGAATCCCGACTTCTGCTTCGACCAGGGTATACTAGGCTGAGGCGTACCGGCTTGGTCAATGCCCGGTCGCGGCTCATCCGCGCTCGTCGCGATCCGTGACGCGCCAAGCGCGAGCAGCCAGATCGAGCCGGCAAGCGCGGCCAGTTGCCAGAAGCCTTTGTTCACGTGCCAACGCTGTCCCACTCAAACAACCGTTATCTTCCGGCGCTCGACATGCTGGAAGCCCTGCATGCCCGTCCACGTCAGCTCGATCTCGCCCGAGCGGGTCGCGACCGTGGTGAAGGATATGAAAGGATTGGCTGCAACGCCAGTGAACAAGTCCCAGGCGAAGACCTCCTCGCCGTCGTAGCGGCAGGCAAAGCGCGTCAGGATGTTGCGCGCGATGGCATCGCCCGTCGCATCCTTGCGGAACCCCGTCTCCATCGGATGCCCGATCAACGCCTTGATCTCAAAGGTTTCGCCCTTGCGAACCTTGTCGGGAATGATAACGCGGGCACTGGCCATGGCCGTTTACCTCGCAACGCCTGCCTCAAGCCGCCAACCCATCGAGCCGCACCGGCACACCGGCCTTGGCCATGTAGCGTTTGGCCTCGCCGATCGAGTAGGTGCCGAAGTGGAAAATCGACGCCGCCAGCACCGCACTGGCATGCCCCTTGGTGACCCCCTCGACGAGATGATCGAGCGTGCCGACGCCGCCCGAGGCGATCACAGGCACGTGCACCGCGTCCGCGACCGCGCGCGTGAGTTCCAAATTGAAGCCGGCCTTGGTGCCGTCGCGGTCCATCGAGGTCAGCAATATCTCGCCCGCACCCAGCGCTACCACCTCGCGCGCGTATTCCACCGCGTCGATGCCGGTCGGCGTGCGGCCACCGTGGGTGAATATCTCCCAGCGCAGCGGCTCGCCCGGCCCGGACACCGTCTTGGCGTCGATTGCGACCACGATGCATTGCGCGCCGAACTTCTCGCTCGCCTCACGGACCAGTTCGCGGCGCTTCACCGCGGCGGTATTGATCGAGGCCTTGTCGGCGCCCGCCTCGAGCAGCCGGCGTATGTCCTCGACCGTCGAGATGCCGCCGCCGACGGTGAGCGGCATGAAGCAGCGCTCGGCCGTGCGCTGCACGATATCGAGCATCGTGCCGCGTTTCTCGTGGCTCGCCGTGATGTCGAGGAAGCACAGCTCGTCGGCGCCGGCCGCATCATAAGCGGCAGCCGCCTCGACGGGATCGCCGGCATCGCGCAGATCGACGAAGTTAACGCCCTTGACGACGCGCCCGTCCTTCACGTCGAGGCACGGGATCAGGCGGACTTTCAGCATCGCGCGTCTCTCAGGCCGCTTCTCTCAGATCGGGCGCGGCTCTGCAGGAGGAAGGCTCACGCCTCCTCCTCGTCCTCGCCGCCGACACCAATGATACCCGAAACGTCGCCGGAATCCTCTTCCTCCTCGAGGAAGGTCTCGTCCTCTTCGGCTGCCACCGGCTCTTCCGCGCCTTCGACGTCGGCGAGCTCCGCCGCATCTGCCTCGGGCGCATCGCCCGGTGCCAGCGCACCGGCGTCGGCGAAATCCTTGTTCGGCTCGACGGGGGCGGGAGCTGCCGCCTCCGCGACGAACGGTGCGGACGCGATCGCATAGACCGAGCCGCAGATCGGGCAGGTGATCGGGCTGCGGTTGAGATCGTAGAACCGAGATCCGCAGGCGGAACTCTGGCAGGTACGCTTGGTGCCGCGCGCTTGCTTCGTGGACATTGATATCCCCGGCGTTGCAGGATGGAAATTGGATTGCCGGGGGGTCTGCCACGCATCTGCGGCATTGTCAAAAACTTTTGCCGAAACCGTCACCGGGTCGCTACCAACTGTCCCTGCAGCCCTGGCCTTGGGGGCAACCGGCGCGCATAGCCCCCATACCTATCCCCTTGGCTCAGGTCGTCCTCTGAACTGACCCGTACCATCTACAACGCCTCGTCTCGTCGACCAGCATCCGCATCGTCCGCGGCGGGTGCGTGACGAGCTGCTCGAACACCCGCGCGGCGATCCGGCCGATGCCTTT
>CAMDPA010000389.1 GCA_945903565.1 Devosia equisanguinis
GACAAGCCGCCGAACGAGGCAGATCAACCCCTGACGCGTTGCACGACGATTTCACCTGCGCCGATCCGGTCACGCCGGACGGAACGATGCCGCGCGCCAACGGCCACCGTGGTCAACGCCATCGCCCTGGTGCATGATCCGGGCTAGCATGCCTCGATCGTGCGGTGGAGCGGGCTTGCAGGCCTCCAGACCGCTTCGGATCGCGGTTTCGCGCCCCGTCCTTGAATGCGCGCGATCCCGGTTCCAAACGCGCCGTGCGGAACATTCGGCGACCTACTCTTCAGCATCCCGAAATCAGTGTGACAGTTGAGCAACGCTTGAGATTAAACCTCGCTCTTCTTTCCCAAATTCGCAACGAACCATTTCGAAAAATCGATCCAGCCAACAGAATGATATCGAAGTTTATGAATTAGTATCAGATAGATACGCCACAAAATTCGCATTCGAGATCAGCCGCATGGTGCTGTGCGAAGCGCTCGCTGCGAGCACTCGACGGTGCGAGCCATCGGCCGCATCCGCCAAAAGCGCCCGTAACTCCGCTATTTGCTCCGGACGAATCACCCCCGATTCCAAGCTGTCGGATCCGTCCAGACCCCGTATCAAGACACAGAAACTCCCGGCTCTTCAACATGCCAAGACTCACGCTTCATCGAATATTATTCATGCAAAACAAAGCGCTAGAGGCGCCACACGGTGACCACAAATTCACCAAGGAATAACAAGGAATAACCTGCTTCCAGACCATTGATTCAGTGCCGGTCTATGATTAACAACCGTCACACGGACGTTGCGTCGGGGGTCTGAGGACTACGGCCCCCATGGCGGACACGGCGATCGTGCTAGTCGCGTAAATCACAAATGTAGTCTCAATCTGTAAGCGGGGTGTCACGATGGGAGACTCGAAACTGCCTGACAATACGGTCGGCGTTGATCCAACGTTGATCAACGAGATCGCGGGACTGGAAGTTTTCGAGGTAGCGGGAGCCATAAAATGGTTTGACGCTTCCAAGGGTTATGGCTTCATCGTACCCGATAACGGGCTGGCTGACGTGTTGTTGCACGTGACCTGCCTGAGGGCCGGCGGCTACCAGACCGCCTACGAAGGTGCCCGGATTCACTGCCAGGTGCTGAAACGCCCAAAGGGCTTGCAGGCCTTCCGAATTTTGAGCATGGATGAAAGCACTGCGATCCATCCGTCTCAGCTTCCCCAGCGCACTCATGTCGTTGTCGAGGCCGAGAGCGAGTGGGAGCGGGCCATGGTCAAGTGGTTCAACAGGGTTCGCGGATTCGGCTTCCTCACGAGGGGCGATGGGACTCCAGATGTCTTTGTACATATGGAAACGTTGCGGCGGTTCGGGTTCACCGAACTTCGCCCGGGGCAGATCGTCCAGGTCCGTTGGGGCCACGGTAGCAAGGGCTGCATGGCAGCCGACTTACGCCCCGATGGTCTCACGTCGAACCTTCCTTCTCAGCACTGAGATGGCCGAGTTCGATCATCATACACGGAATTCGAGCAGGGCTGCCAGCATGGCGGCCCTGTTTTCCTTGTTGGCAATGATCATGTCGCTCGCTTTTTCACCTGTGGCCGAAGCCCAGGCAAAGTTCCGCAAGGACAAGTTGACGCTCAAGACGGCCTCCGGCGAACATGTCATCGAGATCGAGATCGCCGAGACCGAAGAACAGAAGTCTTTGGGGTTGATGTACCGCCCCACGGTACCGCCCAACACTGGAATGTTGTTTCCCTACGGCCGCCCGCAAGAGCTGACGATGTGGATGCGCAATACCTATGCGTCCCTCGACATGATCTTCATCCGCGCGGACGGCAGCGTGCATCGCATCGAATTCAGCACTGAACCGCTATCGGAGAAAGTCATCTCCTCCGGCGCTCCGGTGACGGCGGTCTTGGAACTCGGGGCCGGCGAAGCAAAGCGGCTCGGCGTCAAGGCCGGTGACCGCGTGCTTCATTCGACCTTCAAGTCCGGCGCGCGTTGACCGCCAGATCCCCCTGCAGTGGTGACATAATCGCGCGTTACCGGCATCGTCGGCACCATCTCGTTCGGTATTGCGCTCCCGTCCCATCTGGCCTCGATCCACCGCCATGACCCAGCGCCCCCCGCCACCTCTCCCGCCGGTTCCGAACTTGTCCGGCTACCGGCCGTTCGAAGAGCGCCACGCGGGTGCACCACCGCCAATCGAGCATCGCTTTGGCCCGCCCTCCGGAGGCCCCCGGCTGCAGCCACATCGCCAACCGCCTGCGCGCAAGCGGCGAAGCTGGCTGCGCATTGTCGCCTGGACCTGCGGCGGGCTCGTCGCGCTTACCACCGCCGGTATTGCCGCACTGGTGGCTTTCGCCCCGGTCGGCATCCTGCGCGAGCAGCTCATCCGCGAGGTCAACGTTCGTACCGGCCGCGATCTGGTGATCGCAGGGCCGGCTTCGCTATCGGTATGGCCGTCACTCGCCATTTCGATGGGCGATGTCTCGTTATCGACGCCTCCGGGAATGGGCGGTGCACCGTTCGTCAAAATGAAACGGCTCGACGCCAGCGTCGCGCTGATGCCCCTGCTCAGCCGCAAGCTCGAGATCAAGCAGATCGTGCTGAGCGAACCGGTGTTCGAGTTGCGGGTCGACGCTCAGGGCCGCCGGACCTGGGATTTCGCCGCGCTGGCAATCACACCGACGATCCAATACGCGCAGGCACCACGAAATCAGGGAAGCAAAAGCGGCAGCGAGCAGTCGTTGCCACCCGAGCTCGAAGAGTTCTTGCGCAACTCATCGAAGGGCGGAGCAGCCCCTCCCGCCGCCGCGCCCAACACCAATCCGGCAACGTCTCCCACCGCCACCACCAGCCCGCGATCGGCGCGGCGTTCGCAGCCCGTCCAGGACATCGCGCTCGGTGATATCCGGATCGACAACGGCACCATCCGTTATCGGGATGATCGCGGCGGGGCGGCGGAGGACGTGCAGGCGATCAACCTGCGCCTCAAGGGCAAGTCGCTGGCGACCCCGCTCGAGGCCAAGGGCGACCTCGCCTTACGCGGCGAAAAGATCGACGTCGATGCTCGACTGTCCTCGCCCAAGGCGCTGTTGGAGGAGCGGCCGAGCCGGGTTGCACTCACGCTCACCTCCCCGCGTGGCGGCGGCCGCTACGACGGCTCACTCAATCTCGCCCAGGGTCCACAGTTCGATGGCGCGATCAAGCTCGACACGACATCCGTACGCGGCTTCGCCCGGTGGATCGGCGCCAACCTGCCCGATGGTCCGGGCCTCGGCGCGTTCACGCTCGAAAGCGAACTCAAGACCGGCCCGACGTGGCTCGCGCTGACCAATGCCAAGGCACGGCTCGATCAGATCAACGCCACCGGCAGTGTCAATCTGGATGTTGTCGGCGGCCGCCCCACCCTCAAGACCAATCTGCGCATCGGTGCGCTCGATCTCAATGCCTATCTGCCTCGCCAAGGGGCGGAAGCGCAGCCTGCCGCCGCCCCCACCAAAGGCCCCGGCCCGCAGGTCCGCGGCTTCACCCAGCGCTCGGGTTGGAGCGAGGTACCGTTCGACCTCGGCGCGCTCGGCCTACTTGACGCGGAGGCGCGCATCGCGATCGCCAGCATCGCCTATCAGGATCTCAAGATCGGCGGCACCCAGCTTGGTATCGCACTCAAGAACCGCGCGTTCAGAGCCAATCTGGAGGACATGCGCCTCTACGACGGCCAGGGCCGTGGTGTCGTGACGCTCGACGGCAACGCCCGGGTGCCCGCCATCGCCGTCAATCTCACGCTCGATGGCGTTTCCGGCCTGGCCTTCCTCAAGGACGCCGCGGGATTCGAATGGATCGACGGCAAGACCAGGCTTCAGATCGCAGTGGGCGGCCAAGGCAGCACCGAACGCGCGATCGTGGAGAGCTTGAACGGAAAGGCCGAGGTCGCTTTCGCCGACGGCGCCATCGTCGGCTACAACATTCCCCTGATGATCCGCGGCGTATCCCAAGGCCGCCTCCCCGGCTTCAATCGCGTGCCGACCGAACGCACGGACTTCACCGAGGCCGGCGCCAGCTTCGTCATCAAGAACGGCATCGCCGAGACCAAGGACATCCGCGCCTTGAACCCGCATGTCCGATTGACGGGCGCCGGCACCGCCAATCTCGGCCAACGCCAAGTCGACGTTACCCTGCGGCCGAGGATCGTTGGCGCCCCTTCCGGTCAAGCCGGTCCCAATCCCGCCGCGGGTGACCTCTCCGGTCTGGAGCTGCCTGTCCGCATCCGTGGCCCATGGGAGCAGCCCCAGATCCGCGCCGACATGGACAGCCTGCTCAAGAACCCCGGGCAGGCCATGGAAACGATCCGCGAGATCGGCAAGCAGCTGCAGCAGGGCAAGAGCGGCAGCCTCAACAAGCTCATCGATCAGTTCAGCAGGCGCTGACGCCGGACCGTACGGCCCATTGCCCGCACGGATTGGAACAACGAGAGGGGGATTCCCCGGCTTGGTGCGAACGGACCATTGCAACGAACGCACCCGACGCCCCCACAGAGGGGCTGATGCCCGCCTGAGACTGACGACCGGATGAATCCGCACCCTGAATCGCCCTTCGACAAAGGTTAATGCCGGGAAGAAAAACAGTTATACGATTTCGCTTGCAACATTATCGACGCCAACTACAGTTAATATGGCAATGATTAAGGCCAAAACAACTCATGACGCCATTGGCGACGCCTCTGCTGTGGCCACAAACACGCAGCTGCATGTCGACAAATTAAATTTTAATGTGCAACACGAACGTCTGACACCTACTGATTATTCTTTGCCAGAAAACAAGCAGAAACAATCATGCCTTGCGCCGGAATTTCACGGAACCAACAGCTGGAACGGCATATTTTTGCTCAAAATACATTCATCGCGGCTACCGCTGTGCCCACTCAAAAAAGCCAGACCGCCGCAGCGTGAAGACCTGCATGGGCCAACGATTATTTTGACAAAAAACATGCCTTAACAACAGATTACGCATCAGATGGCGAGACCGTAGCCGATCAAGAACATACCCGGCGCCGAGCCTGATCTCCCGAAAGAAACGCGCAAGTTTCGCCAAACGCGATGCACGTATAACACTTCGGATTACCCGCCCACCGGCACTTCTTGACCATGCCTATGCCCTTAGCTCAGGCCGGGCCGCCGGGAAGTATCTGCAACGTCGTGTATCGTCGATGATCTGGCGCATCGTGCGGGGGCCGTGCGTGATGAGCTGCTCGAAGACCCGCGCGGCGATCCGGCCGACGCCTTTGGTCTTGCGCCGGTTGTGGCGGAACGCGAACTCGTCGAGATAGGCTTGCAGGTGCTTGGCGCGAACGCCTCCGGCATGCGTGCCGATGAGCCAGCGCTTCAAGAGTGAGATCGTCCAGTGGCAGCTCTGGACGGCGTCGTTCT
>CAMDPA010000390.1 GCA_945903565.1 Devosia equisanguinis
CTTCGACGGGGTGGCAAGCTGCGGGCGGGCTGCGGACATGGGCCTTCTCCATCCGATTCGGATGGAAGCCCATCAATCACACCGACTCACCTCTTGTGAATCCCCTTTCTCTCTCCGCAAGCCCCTTTCTCGAGCGATTGCCCTGGCGACGACGGGCCGCGCGCTCGACAGGCCGAAGGCAACGTTGCATAGTCAGCCCGACTGAACGCCGCCACACGGTGGGGATTGCCGTGGGGCCGGAATGTGCGATGAACGATAACGGGGATTCGAGATAAGCAATGGCCGAGCGGAGCTCAAGCTACGAATACGAGGAACTGCTCAAGTGCGGCCGCGGCGAGCTGTTCGGGCCGGGCAATGCCCAGCTCCCGCTGCCACCGATGCTGATGTTCCAGCGCATCACCTCGATCACGGAGAACGGCGGGGCACATGGCAAGGGCCAGATCGTCGCCGAGATGAAAATCGCCGACAACCCGGCGTGCGACTGGTTCTTCGCCTGTCACTTCAAGGGCGATCCGGTCATGCCGGGATGCCTGGGGCTCGATGCTCTCTGGCAGATGACGGGCTTCTTCCTCGGCTGGCTCGGGGCTCCCGGGCGTGGCCGGGCGCTGGGCGTCGGCGAGGTCAAATTCACGGGAATGGTCCTGCCGACCGTCAAGCGCCTCGAATATGTCGTGGACATGAAGCGGGTCATCCTCCGCAAGTTAAAGCTTGCGATTGCCGACGGTGCGCTCAAGGCCGACGGCCAGGTGATCTACACCGCCACGGATATGCGCGTTGGCCTGTTCGATAACGATCAGACCGCGCCGGCCAACACTTAGTATTCCGCAAGCGAACTCACGCTCGCGCGTCCCGCGAGCCACAGTCGCCAAGAATGAAACGTATCGCAGCGCGCCACCCACTGGATCGGGGCGCCTGCATTCGGAATTGAAGAGGGTGCGAAGCTCATGAGACGCGTGGTCGTCACCGGCATGGGGATCGTCTCCAGCATCGGCAACAACACGCAGGAGGTAATTGCCTCCCTGCGCGAGGCCCGATCGGGCATTTCCCGCTCCGACAAGTATGTCGAGCTCGGCTTCCGCTGCCAGGTGCACGGAGAGCCCAAGCTCGAATGGGAGGCGCTCGTTCCGCGCAAACCCAAGCGGTTCATGAACACCGGCATGGGCTGGAACTACATCGCCATGGATCAGGCGATCCGCGATTCGGGCCTCGAGCCCACGGACGTCTCGAACGAGCGCACCGGCATCATCATGGGTTCCGGTGGCCCCTCAACCGTGGCGATCGTGGCAGCCGCCGACACCACGCGCCAAAACAGTTCGCCCAAGAAAATCGGCCCGTTCGAAGTGCCCAAGGCGATGTGCTCGGGTCCGTCTGGGGTGATGGCGACCGCCTTCCAGGTCAAGGGCGCCAACTACTCGATCTCGTCCGCGTGCGCGACATCGGCCCACTGCATCGGCAACGCCGCCGAAATGATCCAGTGGGGCAAGCAGGATGTGATGTTCGCCGGCGGCTGCGAGGAGCTGGACTGGACGCTGTCCAACCTGTTCGACGCGATGGGGGCGATGTCATCGGGCTTCAATGCGACACCCGACAAGGCCAGCCGCGCCTATGACAAGAACCGCGACGGGTTCGTGATTGCCGGTGGCGCCGGCGTGATTGTGCTCGAGGAACTTGGCCGCGCCAAAGCACGCGGGGCGAAAATCTACGGCGAGATCGTCGGTTATGGCGCAACGTCGGACGGCTACGATATGGTGGCTCCGTCAGGCGAAGGCGCGGCCCGTTGCATGAAGGCCGCCTTGATGGGTTTCGACGGCAAGGGCTTGGGCCAGATCGATTATATCAACCCCCATGCCACCGCGACACCGGTTGGCGACGCCAAGGAGATCGACGCAATTCGCGCCGTGTTCGGGTCACACATCCCCGCGATCGCCGCCACCAAATCACTGACGGGGCACTCCCTGGGCGCGATCGGCGTTCAGGAGAGCATTTTTTCCCTGCTTATGATGAATAACGGCTTCATCTGCGAGAGCGCCAACATCGAGGAAATCGACCCGGCGTTCGCGGATCTTCCCATTGTGAGAAGTCGCATGGACAATGCGACACTTAACTGTGTCATGTCGAACAGCTTTGGGTTCGGCGGCACGAATGCCACACTCGTCTTTCGCCGCTACGAGGGGTGAAATGACCGGAGCAGCCACACGGCCCGCCCCTTGCATTTCCAACTGGGGGAGTGAGCACCACGAGGCTGCGCCAAATGCGATTGCGGAAAACTGGGGCCGGCTGGTTCGATACCGGCGGGAATGCCCGGCGAGAGATGTCAGGAGCTGAAATGACCACGATCGACGTTGCCAAGCCCGGCCCAATGATGGCGGGCAAGCGCGGCCTCATCATGGGCGTGGCCAATGACCGCTCCATCGCGTGGGGTATCGCACGCGTGCTGGCCGGCCAGGGCGCCAAACTTGCCTTCACCTATCAAGGCGAAGCGTTCGGCCGCCGGGCAATCCCCCTCGCACAATCGGTTGGCGCGGAAATCATTGCGCCGTGCGACGTGAACGATCAGGCATCTGTCGGTGCAGTTTACGACGAGATCGGCGAGAAGTGGGGCAGCCTCGATTTCGTGGTCCACGCGATGGCGTTCTCCGACCGCCGCGAACTCGCCGGCCGATATGCCGACACCACGCGCGAGAACTTCCTGAATACCATGGTGATCTCGTGCTTCTCGTTCACCGAGATCGCCAAGCGCAGCGCCGAGCTGATGCCCAAGGGCGGGTCCTTGCTCACCCTCACCTATGGCGGCGCCACACGCTGGGTCCCATCCTACAACGTGATGGGCGTGGCCAAGGCCGCACTCGAGGCCTCCGTGCGGTACCTTGCAGCGGACTTGGGCCCAAGCGGCATCCGCGTCAACGCGCTGTCGGCTGGACCGATGCGGACGTTGGCCGGCGCCGGCGTCTCCGATGCGCGCGCGATCTTCAACTACCAGCGCGACCACTCGCCGCTCCGTCGCACGCCCACCCTCGATGAAGTCGGCGGCTCCGCGCTCTATCTGCTTTCGGATCTCTCCGGCGCGGTGACAGGCGAAGTTCACTTCGTCGACTGCGGCTATAGTGTCGTCGCAATGCCGAGCCTGGAAGCCCTGAAGGAACAAGAGGCGGATGCAGCCGCTGCCGGCCGGGCGCACTCGAAAGCAGCCGAGTAATGTTCCACCGGGCACCCAACCGCACCGCACGATGCCGGTTGTGTTCACGCGACGACTCGTAGATTCGGGCATTTTCTGGGGAGGACACCGAAGATGTTCAAACGCTTGGCTGCGCCACTGGCAACTGTTGTGACTTCGACCGCTGCGGCAGCCTTCCTCGCCGGCGCCACCGCGCTCCCGCTACCCGGCCCTTCCGCGCATCAAGCGCTGGAAACAGCCGCCCCCGTCGAACTGGTGCATGGCTGCCATCGGGGCATCCAGCGCGACTACGCCGGTTGGCACTTCCATACCCGCGCCTGCGTCAAGCGGCCGGCTTCACCGCCTGGTTTGCGCGATGCGCCGGCCTACCGCCGTTTTTATCGCGGACCGATATGCTCCTACCGGTGTCGACACGTCGGGCCGGTGAAGACCTGCCAACAGGTTTGCCGCTGACCGCCCGTTCTGGTCTATACGTGCCCCACGCCGACCAGGGAGACCTCCATGATGTACAGACATCTTGCAGCAGCCCTCGCCGCGCTGTCCGCGGTTCTCATCGCCAGCGCCGCATGGGCCGCGGCACTGCCACGTAGTATGCCTGCCACCGAGAGGCCGGCGAACGATGCCGGTTCAGCCGCCATCGTTCAACAAATCCATGGTTGCCATTTCGATATGGGCCCAGGCATGGCGCCCGATTACCGCAATGGCCCGCATTATCACGACCGCACGTGCACCGTCGTCCGGGCCGGCCCATCGCGCGGCTATCAGCAGCGTGGCTACGACGAGCCGCCACGTCGCCCTCCGCCGCGCTATCGCAGCGACGACTCCTACGGCTACGGTCCCGGTTACGGCCCCCCTCCGCACCGTGGGCCGGTCTGCACCAAGCAGTGCCGCTATACCGGCCCGATCAAACGCTGCCGCACGGTTTGCCAGTAGCACCACGATGACGATTGACCCTCCCGTGCCAGAGATGGCATGGGAGTTTTCATGATCGGCGTCTTCGATTCAGGCATTGGCGGATTGACCGTGCTGCGAGCGCTGACACAGCGCTTTCCGCAAACGGCGTTTGTTTATCTGGGCGACCACGCCAACGTACCCTATGGCAACCGGCCCTCGCCCGAAATCGTCGATCTCACCCGCGCCGGCGTCGAGCATTTGTTCCGCCGGGGCGCCCGCATCGTCCTGTTGGGCTGCAATACAGCAACGGCTGTCGCCGCGCGTACCTTGCAGCGCGACTGGTTGATATCGTCGCAATGGCGCGGGCGTAACATCCTCGGCATCGTGGCTCCCACAGTCGAGGCCGCCACGCAGACACCATGGGCCGTGACGAGCCCGCAATACCCGCAGAAGTACAATACCGACGTGATCGCCGTATTCGGCACGATGCGAACCATCTCGTCAGGCGTGTACCTAGACGAAATCAGCAAACGCTGCCCTCGCGTCACGGTCATCCAGCAGACATGCGCGGAACTCGCAGGCGCAATCGAAGCCCGAGCAAGCGATGCCGAACTCGATCGCCTCGTCGCGCACGGCGTATCCGCAGCCATCGCCCAGAACAACGCAGCACCACCCCACCGCGCGATTTTAGGTTGTACGCACTTTCCGATTGTCGAGCCGATGTTTCGCCGGCACTTGCCTTCCTTCACGCGCCTCCTCTCCCAACCGGAAATCGTTGCCGACAGTCTCGATCACTACATGGAACGGCATCCCGAATATGCCGATCCCACCGAACACCCTGCTATCAGCTTGCTCACGACTGGCGATCCCACCCAAGCAAACGCAACGGCGTCCGTCTTCTGGCCCGACGCTCCATTATTCCGCCTCGCATAGCAGCGCGCACAACCAAAGCCCCTCCCACACCACCGTCTCCAAATGAAGCACCGCTTAACCCCGTTTTAACCACCCCATGTGCATCATCCATCCTGCAACCCGTGGAGCGCAGGCCATCTGCCCTGTGCCCGCCTCAAGGAACTGGATCAGATGACACGCACCCTTAAGGCCGGTTTGGCCGCAGCACTTTCACTTGTAGTCAGCTTCGCAACACCCGCTGCTGCAGCCGATAGAGACGGCTCCACAATTTCGGACGGTGCGATGAGTGGAATCTCTGCCTGACAGCGCGCACGGTTGTGCGTGCGAATCAGGAGCCAGAATGACGAAGCGAACACGCCGGAACC